>JAHFTI010000092.1 GCA_023265535.1 Opitutaceae bacterium | reverse complement strand
TTGTCATGCAAGCGCCGTACTGAGCGATCACCCAGGACGGGGTGACGGTGCGGTCCACAAAGCCCTTCTCGGCGGCTTCGGCTGCGGCATCCAAGGCCTGAATTTCTCCTGGAGTTGCTCCTCAGCTTTGACCTTTTGGGCCTCATATTCCTGCCTGAGTTTCTCCAGCCGGGCGGCATGAGCGTCCCTGGCTTCCTGCCGTTTGACCTTGAATCGGGCAGCCTCTTTTTCCTGCCCAACGGCCAGCGCGGATGCCATCCAATCGGTGACGGTGGCCGTGAATTTGGCCTCTGTGTTGAGGCTCGCGAGCTTTTCCAGAAGTAGTTTTTTCATCGGTGAGCGCATAGTAACAGGTGCTCGGTGCGCGCGCCGGAAGGCCTCCCAGCCGCCATTAGCGGGCATCGCCGTCCCCCGCGCCATGGCCCCCTTGGTTAGGCCTGCGAAGGGCTGGATTTGGGGCCGCTGGGGGGCGGTTTTGGCGGGGGCTTACCGGAACAATCGGGTTTTGGAGGGGGCGCTTTTCCCCAACTTCATCCCAACCTCGCCGGGGACAGAAATGCGCAGCAAGATAGAAACCGGTTTTTGGGGCTCATTTTTTCCGCGAAGAGGCCATTTTCTGTCATTTGGGTGGACAACTACTGCATCGCTTGTCCACCACCAGAGGCCATCTGAGTCATTTTTGTCCACCAGAACAGGCTGTTTGCGTCGCTCCGGTGGACACGCCATTCATCCATGTCCACTTTCAGCGGCGCGAAATGCCGGAAAGTGGACAAGTGGTGCATCTATTGTCCACCCAAACCGGCCGTGTGCGTCACTCCGGTGGACATCACCTGCATCAAATGTCCACCGCCAGAGGCCATTTGGGTATTCCCGGTGGACAGACACAGGAGCCCGGACGCTCTTCGAACACCTGTTACATTGAGCATCATGACAGATGAACCTGCTCAACTGAATCGAAAGAGTTTCAAGGTATCTCCCGAGCTCCACGAGTTGGTGCTTCGGATGGCTTCCAACTACGGGCTCACCGTTGATGGAGTCCTCACCTTTTCCTGCAAGTTTCTCCAGGACCACTACAGCCGGGATGGCATGGTCAGCTTCAGTTTGGAGAACCCACACATGCTGCGCCAACTGATGGTGCTTAACCAGACCATGGAGATCATCGCCATCCAGAACGCCGAGATCGTAACGGCCATCAAGCAACTCGAAGAGGGAAGCCTCAAGGCCCTCATCTCCGCCACGCACCATGTCATCGAGAAAGCCCAGAAAGCCTAACCATGAGCACCGAGAATACGGACTACCGCACAATTGCTGCCGCCGTGCAGATTCACAGTTCCAGCGAGGGACAGTTGGTCACTGCGCTCGCCGCCCTCAAGATTACAGAAGCCGAGTTCATTCAACAGGCCTTTGACCACGCTCTCATGGCGATCCTCGGTGGTGCTGTCCTGCACGGCACATTGGTCGAGAGTCTGGCCGACGCTCAGAACACGCGCCGTCTGCTGATGGACCGCCTGGCACTATCAATCACCATCTCCGAACGAATCATCGCAGATCAGCAGGCTGTGACACACCGCCTTCTGTCCGCCACCCAGAACCTGACGAACGCTTAAAATGCCCACCCCCTCCACTCCCAGCCTTCATGATGCCTATGTGGCCAAGTTCGGTTCCACAGTACGGAAGCCTGGGATCATCAAGAAGACTTCCATCGTTCGGACCGAACGGCGTCTCGCCTACCTGCTCAACCAATACATCGACGACAGCATCAAGTCAGATGACCGCGATATCGACGAGACCTCTTCGAATTACGGGGAGGACATCATTGACGGACTGGCCCCACAGCGAGAAGGCATAGATTTCTTCCGGGCTTCCCCGGGAGTACATGTCTTCGGCCACATGCGCGCATGCATCCAGGACCACTACTCCAATGCGGCATCCCTGCCGCAGGAGCAGGTGATCCAGTCGCTGGTGAATTGGTGGACCCGAGCGACGGCGAACCAGAACAAGAAGGCGTACCACATTGTGTTCAGCCTTCACCCACGTATTAGCCATGCCCTCGCCGAGAAGCAGATGCCTGATGACTCGATTCTCCTGTCCATCGTGACCCACACTTTGGTGGCATTCGGATCACGGTTCCATCCCGGAGCATGCCTGAGTTGGGTCATCGGGTTCCACCACGATCGGCACCACTCCCACGCCCATGCTTTGATCTACCCCAAAACCTCGAGAGGGGTTACCCTGAACTTCTCGAAGTTATCGGCGATCCGAACGCACCAGGGCGTCATCAGGGTAGACTTCCAGGGGGAACTGCAGGCCCTGTACGAGCAACGCGTCCAGAAGCTTCTCGAGACTCTGCAGCTGAACCGAGCAGTTGGCGCTCAGGAGTTCGGTGAGCAACTCACCGAGCATGTCGCCATGGCGCTGATTGCTCGCGAACGGCGGGTGGAGATGGCAAAGGGTCTGCCTGAGGGATCTCAGACACAGAAGGAAGCCGCTGAGGCCGCCTTCGTTGAATTCGAGAATGTCCGCAACGCCCCCGACCGCCTTGCCATGATTGCTTCGATGCAGCAGCGAATGGCGGAGGACCGGAGTATCATTCCCCCGAAGAAGCTTGGAGGTGCCATCCCTTCTCTTGAGGGTGCTGCTTCCGAGGTAGCAAATGAACGTGCATCCCTTGAGGAAAGGACTTCTCGGATGCGTCGATTCTTTGGAGAGAGACGCACCCACCCAGCCGGCTACCAGCTGAAGTATTACGGGGACGGCTCTTCGTGCATTACCCCCAACTGCACGTATTCGTATCTGCACGGAGAATCAATTCTTCAGGGCGAAGCCCCACCTCAACTGACCCCTGACGAGGTGTGGGCGAAGATCCGGACTATGACGAGCAGTTACGACGAGGTCCTAAAGTCATTCGACGCATCAAAGGACTATCCAGTCCCGAATGCTGATTATGCAATGAAGAGAGCTCGCAAGCGAACGGCGATGGCTTTGCGGATCGTATGGGAGATTTCCAAATTAAGGGAGGCTCGCTTCGGAACGCCGCGGATCGGCAGCATGATTGATGCAATCCGCCAGACACGATCCCTCTGCGATGATGAACTCCTCGAGGTAACCGCGGAGAAGATGGCTAAGGAGATCCAATGGGTGGCAACAGCCAATCGTGCGATCACGCAGGCAGAGCTGATCAGGCGAGATCTGCGCATGCGTGAGCTTCATCAGTTTCACAGCAAGTTTATCCGCAAGGAAGAGGCAGAGGATGCTCCTCTGGATATCGAAGCCCTCTGCCTGCCGAAGTATACCGGAACCATCCCGAATATTCTGAACTTTGTGGATCGCTCCTATGGCACAAGCCCAGCACAGGGCCTAATGCAAATCATGCAAGGACTTGCGCTGCTGCAGAAGCAGGTCGATGCTGCATTCCACAGCCAGTTCACCTAGTCATGAGGTCTCCTGTTCCCCGGTCGCTCATGGTTACATGAGAGTGCAGTTTTCTGTCATCTCTGCAGCGCACTTGCACGTTGCGCTGCAGAGCCTCTGGCTAGCGACTATCGATTGGGGGCGATTCGCCGCAGCCCTTCCACGAAGGTCACGATTTCATCGTAGCGGAACCGTACCGATCCATCCAGCAGATCGTACTTGGGTAGTTCTCCATTATTGGTGATGCGCCAGAGACTGGTTCCGCTGGTACTTAGCAGCCACTCTGTCACCTTCGGTGTGACTAACAGTGGAGCCCTGAAATGGTGGATGGAGCTCAGTTCAGCGAAGGGGCCGCCGAGTTCAATAGGGAGGATGCGATCATTGAAAGGAAGGATGAGTCCTTCGTTGCTGTTCAGTTTGGATTTGCGATGATTTTTTGCTTTCACCCATGCAAGATCACAGGGCTCGGATTATCCTCGTCCTAAGCATAACTTGCTTATTATTAGTTAATAGAACAAGTTGAGGTGGGGCTTCATTAAAATGGATGGCTCCATTTATCTGATCTGAGCACTGAGATCATGGGGGGACATGCAGGTTCATCGATTGGGGCATCCTATCCAATCATGTCGGATTCCTCGCCAATCCAGATCCAGAATGTGGCTGAGGATGATTCACCAACGAAGCTAGGTGAACACAGCTCCTAAAAGGCCGGTAGGTCAGACTGAATATCCGGCCTGCCTGACTCCTGCCCTCGTTATGGTGCGACGTGTGAGCGGAGTTCAGTCTTGGCTCTCTGATTCGCTTGCAATCCAACATCGGTTGTCGACTCAGGCCCCAGATGCATCCCTCTGAAAGTTGGTGTACAATTTCCGTACAAAAATAAGGCCTTTCCCGCCCTTTCAGGGACTTTCAGGAGCTTTCATCTCACTCTGAAGTCCGCTTCACATTGGCTGCCCGGCATGGATTCGAACCATGACTAGACGAGTCAAAGTCGTCTGTGCTGCCATTACACCACCAGGCAATGTGGAGAAGCGAAGTACGGTGCGGTTTGCGCGGCATGGGTCAAGAGCGGAAAAATGCGTCCTGCAAACCGGATATGCCCAGCCTCTTGTCAGATTTGTTACATCGTAACACGCCCGCCGCCGCTTCGTAACATTGCCCTGCTTTCATGGGGCGCCCTGAGCCTGGGCACCCATGAAACTCGCCATAGTGACCGAAACCTTTCCGCCCGAAGTCAACGGGGTGGCCATGACCTTTGGCATCATCACCCGCGAACTCGCCCGGCGGGGGCATGAGATCAGCATCCATCGTCCGCACAGGCCCGAGCTGGCGTCCAAGGGGCCCGAGGACGACCCCTTCAAGGTCCTGACCTATCCCGGTTTCAATGTCCCCGGCTATCCTGCCATCCGCATGGGGTTTCCCGCCAAGGGCCGCCTGAGGCGCGAATGGGGCGCGCACCGGCCCGACCTCGTGCACGTGGTCACCGAAGGCCCCCTCGGCGCCTCCGCGGTCAGCGCCGCCCGTTCGCTGGGCATCCCGGTCACATCGAGCTTCCACACCAATTTTCACAGCTACACTGGCCACTACGGAATCGCCCCCCTTCGGCGCATGGCGCTCGGCTGGCTGAGGCGGGTCCACAACCGCACCCGCAGGACCTTCGCCCCCACGCCTGAGCTTTGCGCCGAACTGCGGCAGCAGGGCTTTGAAAACCTCTCCGTGCTCTCCCGCGGGGTCGACCTGCGCAGTTTCTCGCCCAGCCGGCGCTCGCTGCACCTGCGCAGCCAGTGGCGCGCCAACGCCGACACCCCCGTCGTGCTGCATGTGGGCCGCATGGCGCCCGAGAAGAATTACGGGCTCCTCTTCCGCATCTACGAGGCCATGCGCCAGGCCGAGCCGAGGCTCCGCTTCGTTCTCGCCGGCGAGGGACCGCTCCAGGAAAGCCTCCGTCGCGAACACCCCGACTGCATCTTTGCAGGCTTCCTCTCGCGCGAGGAAATCGGCCGCTTCTACGCCTCCGCCGACATCTACATCCACGCCAGCACCACAGAAACCTTTGGCAATGTGCTCACCGAAGCCATGGCCAGCGGGCTCGCCTGCGCCGGCTTCGACTACGCCGCAGCCCGGCAATTCATCAGGCATGGGGAAAACGGGCTCGTGAGCCCCCTCGGCGACGAGGCCGCCCTCCTGCGGGAGGCAGTCCGCCTGGCCTCCGAGCCGGCTCTTCGCCAGACGCTTTCGCAGGAAGCCCCCGTTTCCCTGCAGGCGCAATCCTGGGAAGCGGTCATAAAGGGCTTCGAGGCCGACCTCGTGGGTGCCGTGCAGGGAGGTGCCCAATGAGCGGCCTGCTTATCCTGACCGCCGGCTTCGGCGAAGGGCACAATGCCGCCGCGCGCAACCTGGCCGCCGCCTCGCAGCTGCTGCACGGCCCGGGCAGCGTGCACAGCGCGGACCTCTTCGCCGAGGCCTCCCCGCGCCTCAATGCCGTCTCCCGCAAGGCCTACCTCAAGGTGATCAACAAGCTGCCCCGCCTCTGGAGCTCCTTCTACGCCTGGGTCGACCGTTCGCAGGTCTTTCCGCGCCACCTCTGGTTCCTGCATCGCGAGATGGCGGTCTTCGGACGCCTCCTCCGCGAGCATTCGCCCGAGTGTGTCTGCAGCACGTATCCGGTTTATGGATTCATGGCGGACCGCCTGCGCCGGCGCGGCCTGCTCACCGTGCCCTTCCACAACGTGGTGACCGATTCCATCAGCATCAACAGCCTGTGGACCCGCCCCGCCTGCGACTCCTGGTTTGTGCCGAATCCCGAGACTGCCCGCGCAGTGGCCGCCCTCGGCGTGGATCCCGCCAGGATCCATGACTTCGGCTTCCCTGTGCAGCCCTTCTTTTCCGGGGAGGGCCGCGACCTGTCCCCTCCCGACCTTTCCCAGCCCGGGCGACGTCCCCGTGTGCTCTACATCCTCAACTCAGGCGTGGCGTTGGCCGAGGATACCGCCGCCGCACTGCTGCGCGGCACCGACTGGGAGCTCACCTTTGCCGTGGGGCGCGACGAGGGCCTGTTTCGCCGCATAGCGCGCGTGGCCGCAGGCCGGGCAGCACCCACCACCCTGCTGCGCTGGACCGACCAGATCCCGCTCTTGCTCTCCACCCACCACGCCGTGATCAGCAAGGCCGGCGGCGCCACCACCCAGGAGGCCATTGCCGCACGTTGTCCCATGATTGTGAACCAAATCGTGCCCGGCCAGGAGGAGGGCAACTATGAGCTTCTTCGCCAACGGGGGATCGGCGCCCTCGCGAGGACACCCGAGGAGGTCCTCGCCGCCCTCCAGGGGGCCTTCGGCAACCGCGGCGCGCAATGGTGCCAGTGGCGCCAGCGCCTGGAGAGCCTCGCACGCCCCCGCTCAGCCTTTGAGATCTGCAGGCAGCTCAAGGGCCTGCCGCAAATGGAGGCCCAGGCCACCTGAGCGGACCCCACCATGAGAATCTGCTACATCTACAATCCAAACTCCGGCGGCAACCGCCGCAATCCCGCCATCCTCCAGGAACTCCTGCGCAGGACCGGCGGCGGCCCGGCGGTGCTCCGGGTGACGGAACGTCCCCTGCACGCGACGGTGCTGGCCCGGGAGGCGGTAAACGCCGGTTTCGACCGCATCGTCGCCGTGGGCGGCGATGGCACGATGAACGAGGTCGCGCAGGCCCTGGTGGGAACCGGGGTTCCGCTCGGACTTGTGCCCTGCGGCTCCGGAAACGGACTTGCGCTGCACCTCGGCATTCCCCTGCGCCCCCTCGATGCGCTGGCGCTGGCGGGCGATCCCGCGGCCTGTATCAAGACCATGGATACCGGTGTCGCCGACGGCCACCCGTTCTTCAACGCCATGGGTGTGGGCCTCGATGCCGAGATCAGCCTGCGTTTCAACCGCCTCACCCGGCGAGGCCTGCCCTCCTATGTGCGCACCACCCTGGGCGCCTTTCTCTCACACCGCGCCACCGATTACAGGGTGACAGATGAGCTGGGTTCTCAACTGCACCTCCGTGCGATGATCGTCGCGGTCGCCAACTCCGACCAGTACGGCAACAAGGCCTACATCGCACCCAAGGCCCGCGTGGATGACGGCCGCCTCAACCTCGTGGCGATCAGTCCCATGAATCCCTTCAGGCTGGGCACCCTCGTGTACCGGCTTTTCGCCGGCACCCTCGACCGCAGCCGCGCCGTCACCAGCCTGCTCGGAGGTTCCTTCACCTTGGAGCGCCCCGCTCCCGGCCCGCTCCACACCGATGGTGAAACCCACGAGGCGGGCACCCTCATCACCGTGGCCGTGAGACCCGCCAGCCTGCGCATCCTCACGCTGGGGCCAAGCACCTGATTTCTATGGAAAAGAAACGCCTGAAAGTCCGCACCCTGATCGTCTCCGACATCCATCTTGGAACTGTCGACTGCAAGGCCGCCGAGGTCGCTCATTTCCTGCGCACCGTGCGTTGCGACAAGCTGATCCTCAACGGCGACATCATCGATGCCTGGCAACTGCGCAAGGGGGGACTCTGGACCGCCGAGCACACGCGTGTGATCCGCATCATCCTGAAGAAACTGGAGAAGCACGGCACCGAGGTGATCTACCTGCGCGGCAACCACGATGATGTGCTGAGCAAGCTCCTGCCCTTCACCTTCGGCGGGCTCAACATCGTGGAGGACCACGTCCACGACAGCCCGCAGGGCCGCTATTTTGTGCTGCACGGCGACGTGTTCGACACCATCACCAAGAACTTCGTTTTCCTTTCGCACCTGGGCGACTGGGGGTACCACGCCCTGCTGCGCATCAATCGCGTTTACAATGCCTGGCGCGCCTGGCGCGGGAAGGAATACTGGTCGCTCAGCCGCGCCATCAAGGCGCGCGTGAAGTCCGCGGTCAGCCACATCTCGAACTTCGAGGAACACATCGCTGAGCTGGCCGAGAAGAAGGGCTGCGTGGGCGTGATCTGCGGCCACATCCACACTCCCGCCGACAAGCAGCTGGGCCGGGTGCATTACCTGAACTCAGGCGACTGGGTCGAGTCGCTCACGGCGATCGCCGAACATGACGACGGACGCTTTGAGCTGCTGGATTTCGCCTCCTTCCTGCGCGAGTTCCCGATGCCCACGGATTCCAAGACCCTAGAGTCGGTGGAGGCCTGAGTCAGTGTCCCGCGTCAGGATTGGAAGTCCACGCGGACTTCGGCGCGCTCAAAGCCTGAGGCCGTCAGCAGCGGTTCGGGTTTCATGCCGCCCAGCCCGGCCACCCACCCTTCCGGAATGCGTTCCAGGCGCGTGGCAAAATGTGTCGCGATCGTGTTGTAATATTCGCGCGCCAGGGCGATGCGTTGTTCCGTGCGAACGAGCTCGTCATGAAGCTCGCGAAACCCGGCCACTGCGCCGAGTTCCGGATAGGCCTCGACAACGGCCCTGAGCGTGGGGGCGAGTCCCTCGAAGTCGGGCCCGGCCACCCCGGGTGCGGTTGCGGAGGCCTGGGCGCGCAGGGCCGCGAGACTCTCCTGCAGGCTGCGCTCATGCCCCTGCTGTGCCGAGAGGACGGAGTTGAGCCGAGGGATCAGGTCATGCCTGCGCTTCAGTTCCACTTCGATCTGTGCCCAGCCCTGGCGCACGCGGTTGCGTAGGCCGATGATCGAATTGAAGACCATCCACACCCAGCAGACTGCCCAGAGCAGCAGCACGCCTCCGCCTCCCGCCAGCGCGCCGCGCACGGGATAAGGCATACCGGTCTCATAGCCTAGCCAGCGCGCTCCCACGAGCCAGCCGGCGGTCGCGGCCGCCGCCACCGCTCCCGCCAGGCTCAACCAGGAGCCCAGCCCGTAACCGCGTCGCACCTGGGTCTCGTTCTTGCTGCTGATGAGGAAAATCTCAGCTTGGTCGGAGGCGGCGATTTCCGGCGCGACCACGTCCTTGCGCTCCCTTGCCTGGCCGACCACATACAGCTCGGTTCCGAGTGGAAGCCCCTCCTCACGGAAACGGCGCCGGTGGTCGCTGTGTGCGACCGATTGCATCGGGCCCTTCGCGTAATAGAGCGGGTCTTCCCGGCCACATTCCTGGAGGAAGAGCCCGACAGGATCGATCTTCGCCCCCTCAGGGCGCACCAGGATGCAACCGGTGTCATCGCGCACGAAGAAGGGCGTGCTGTCACTCCCGTGTGCCAGGGTGGTCCATCCGCTTTCCCTGCGCGTGCGACTACGGCTCCTGCCGTTCTTGTCCGTGTAGGTCTCGTGCACGGTGCGTGACCAGTGCTCCTCGACGGTGAAGGAGTAGTGCACGACCTCCTGTTCGCTGAGCGGACCCCTGAGCGGGCGGGCGCACTCGGCCGTGCCCTTGAGCTCGCTCAATCCGATTAACACGCCGCTCACCTTCGAGGTGGGAAGGTCGTCGAGCAGGCGCTCCTTGCCGCGCAGGTGCAGGCTCAGCCAGGTGAGGAGCAGCCCCAGCAGGGCCCCGATTCCCGCAATCCACGCCATTTCGGAGGTCATGCGGTGCAGGAAAGCACCGTATCCCCTTCCTTTCCAGCCTTATTGATTACCTGCGACCCGCTGCCTGCCGAGCTCGAAGAGCTGCCGTGCATTGAAGGGTTTCCTCAGCAGCGGGATTCCGAGATCGAGGATTTCCTTCTCCATCTCGGCGTCGCCTGCATAGCCGGAGCAGAGGATGAAATTGGCGCAGAGGCCGGGCTTGGTTGAGAGCAGTTGCCTGTAGAAGCTCAGTCCATCCATCTCCGGCATTCGCACATCGGAGATGATCAGGTCGTAGTCTGCGGCCGCGGTCATCCTGAGCGCGTGTGCACCGTTCATGGCCATGTCTATCCTGCAATCGAAGCAGCGGATCAGGATCTCATGCAGGATGGCACGCACGTTTTCCTCATCGTCCACAGCCAGTATCCTAAGCCGAGCGCGCGCCTGATCACCGGCGCGCACGTGGCGGGGCATGGTTGGATTAGATGACAGGGCCTTGCGACCGTCGCCCAGTTTCGCCTGTGAGTCCTCCTCGGGGAAGTGCGGCAGGCAGAGGCTGAAGGTGGAGCCCTGGCCCGGCTCGCTGCGCACGGTGATGCCTCCACCGTGCTGCCTCATGATGCTCAGGCACACACTCAGACCCAGGCCGGTCCCCTTGTCAGGGGCCTTGGTGGTGAAGAAGGGGTCGAAAATCCGGCCCAGCATTTCATTCGGTATGCCGCAGCCGTTGTCGCTCACGCTGAGAATGGGGCCTGCCTTCCCTTGGGAAACTTCAATTTGGATCCGTGCATCCCTCATCCCCTCGATCGCATGGAGCGATTTGATGGCCAGATTGATCACCACCTGCTTGAGCATCCCGGCATCCGC
>JAHFTI010000091.1 GCA_023265535.1 Opitutaceae bacterium | reverse complement strand
GGGCGGCGACATCTCCTTCATCGACCACCCGGAAAAGTTCCAGCCCGCGAAGCACATCCGCAAGCTGCCCGCCCCCAAGCGTGGCTACGTGCACACCATCAGCGCGGCCATGATCGCCCAGGGCGTCCATCTCCTCGGCGCCGGTCGCGATTCGCACGGCAAGATCGACCATTCCGTCGGTGTTTCCGAGATCAAGAAGGTCGGCACCCAGGTCAAGCAGGGTGAGCCCCTCATGATGATCCATTACAACGACGAGTCGAAGCTCGAGCAGGCCCTGAATTTCTTCAAGGACGCCTACCGCCTCGCTCCCAAGCGCCCGACCCCGCCGCCGCTGGTCGTCGAGCGTGTCGCCTGATTTTTGCTCCTAATTCTCAGTGCAAAGACAAAAGGCCGGCTCCCGAGCAATCGGGGACCGGCCTTTTTGTTTTACCCGCGCCATGACAGTCTGGAACGGACAAAATGGGGAGGGCGCCTCCACTCAGCTGTACACCAGCAGGCGCTGGCTGATGGGCGCCACCATGTTGTGGTTCTTGATCTTCATGATCATCGCCTGGCTCAGGGATTGCCCCTCGCTGATGAGCAGCATCCCGTGCGGGCTGTAAAGCCCGGCAGCCAGCACCATGCCCGGCGTGAGCTCCTCGAGCATGACTTCGCGCACCTGCTTGGGCAGGTTCATCATGTTGGTGGATTGCAGGAAAAGTCGCACGGCCTCGGGGTCGAGCCCCTTGCCCGACTCGGAGAGGACCTTCTCGATGGCGCGCTCGCGCGGCAGGCCCGTTTCCACGAAGAAGACCGCCACCGCGAGGCAGCGCGCCAGCCAGGGAATCGAGGTGCCCGTGAGCCCGTCCGGATATCCCTCGCCGTCGAAACGCTCGTGGTGCGCGCGGATCACCTCGCCCACTCCCGGGCGCGGGTCCACGAAGGACGCGAGGGTCTGGCTGTAGATGGGATGGCTGTGCATCGCCTGGCGCTCGCGCTCGGTGAGGCGCTCGGGATGGTTGCGGAAGGCGCGTAACAATTCCCTGGATACACCGATGAGGCCGATGTCGCAGAGGCGCGCCGCGGAGATGAGGATGTTGCGCTCGTCCGCCGAGAAGTGGTTCGAGTCGCAGAGGCGCTGGGCGATCTCGGCGAGTTCCTTGGTCTGCCCGCCGAGCAGCTCGTCGTAGGTCGAGAGCACGCGCGTGCACAGCTCGAGGGAATGCTCGTAGCTGTCCGAGAGGCGCCGGTTGGCGGCGTCGAGCTCGTGCTTCTGGTGCTCCAAGTCCCGCACCTTTTCCTCGAGGCTGCTGTTGGCCTCGCGCAGCTCGTTGTTGAGGCGGCGCGTCTCCTCGCTCAGCACGCGGTTGCGCGTGATAAGGTCGAAGCGCTGGTAGGCGTTGCGCAGGGTCGTGGTGAGCTCCTCGCGCAGCCAGGGCTTTGCGATGAAGCGGAAAATCTCCCCCTTGTTGATCGCCTCGATGATGGTCGGCAGCGAGAGGACCGCCGTGATGAGGATTCTCGTGGCGTCGGGCTGGAGCTTCTTGCATTCCGTCAGGAAATCCAGGCCGGTCATCTCCGGCATGCGTTGGTCGGAGACGATGACTGCGAAGGACTGCTTCGCCACGAGCTCCAGGGCCTTCGCGGGGTTGCTGGCGGCCACGACATGGTAATGCTCCCGCTCAAGCGTCTCCTTAAGGGCTGCGAGCACGATCGGCTCGTCGTCCACGATGAGGATGGGGGGAGGGACACTGGCTGTGGTCGCGGTCATGCGGGCGCTCTCTCTGTCGGATGGGGAGGGTAATTAGGAGTAGGCAGACGCGGACATTCCCGCGGCTGTGCGCACAATGTGATCGGCGATTCGCTCGAGCGCCACCTGTTTTTGCACGGCCCCGCATTCCCAGGCAGCCCGGGGCATGCCATAGACGACGCAGCTGGCCTCGTCCTGGCCGAAGGTGGTGGCCCCCTTTTCGCGCAGCTTCAGCAGGCCCTCGGCGCCATCCTTGCCCATTCCGGTGAGGATGCCACCCAGCACGTGCGAGGCTGATTCGATGGCGGACTTGAAGAGCAGGTCCACGGCGGGCCGCTGGTGCCACACCATGGGGCCGTCCACCACGCGCACCTTGTAGCGGTCACCCGCCCGCTGCACCATCATGTGGTAGTTGCCGGGGGCGATGAGGGCGAGGCCGGGCGTGAGCACGTCGCCGTCCACCGCCTCGCGCACCTCCAGCCTGCACATGCGGTTCATGCGTTGCGCAAAGGCCAGTGAGAAATGGGGCGGGATGTGCTGCACGATGGCGATCGGGGGCAGCGTGTTGGGAAGCTTGGTGAGGATGTCGCACAGGGCCTCGGTTCCGCCCGTGGAGGCGCCGAGCAGGATGAGTGCGCGCGGATCCTTGCAGGTGAGCTGGGACGGGGTGGGCAGCGGCGGCTTTTCCACCGCCTTGATGTTCAGCACCACACGTGAGGGCTGTTGTTGTGTCGCCTTCTGGGGGGCCGCTGCTGGGGCTCCGCCTGTCGGGCCGGGGGAGGGAGCCGCCGGCCCGACAGGCGCAGGGTCGGCCGGAGGCAGGGCGATCCTGCGGACCTTCGCGATGGCGGCCGCCTTGATTTTCTCAATCAGTTGAGGCCCAAGGTTTCCAAAGGAGGCGGACCCGCTTGGCTTGCCGAGGATGTCGATCGCGCCGAGGCGCAGCGCATCCAGCGCCGTGATCGAGCCGCGCTGGGTGAGCGAGCTCATGATGACCACCGGCATCGGCTTGCGGTCCATCAGGAGTTGAAGGAAGGTCAGCCCGTCCATGCGTGGCATCTCAATGTCGAGTGTCAGCACGTCCGGCTGCAGTTCCTTGAGCTTGTCCCTGGCCTCGTAGGGGTCCATGGCAGTCCCCACCACTTCGATTTCCAGGTCCTGGGCCAGCGCGTCCGTCACCAGGCGGCGAACCACGGCTGAGTCATCGACGACGAGGACCCTGATTCTGCGGGCTTGCGTGAGCATTCGCTATTAGAGGGGTTTGCGATAGACCGCCGGTTTCACCATCTGAAGCTTGTGCTGGATCGCCGTCAGGCTCTCCGAGTGGCCCACCATGAGGTAGCCGCCCGGTACCAGCCTGCGGGAAAGGCGCTCCACAAGTTCCGCCTGTGTGGGATGGTCGAAATAGATCATGACGTTGCGGCAGAAGATGACGTTGAAGAGGTCCTTGCCCGGTGGCTCTCCCTCGAGGAGATTGAGCTGCCTGAAGGTGACGGTCTCGGCGAGATCCGGCTTCACGCGGTAATTGCCCTCCTGGGGGCCGAACCCCTTTTGGAAATAGGTCTTCAGCATGGCAGGCGGCACCTTGCTCACGGCTTCCTCCTTGTAGACTCCTATGCGCGCCTTCTGGAGGATCCTGTGCGAGATGTCCGTGGCTTCCACGCGCCAAGGCCAGTTGCAGTTGTTCACGCGCATGAATTCGGCAATGGTGATCGCCAGCGTGTAGGGCTCCTCGCCCGAGGACGATGCCGCACTCCAGATGCTGAAGTGGGACCAGCGTTCCTTGTCACGTCGCGCCACCATCTCGGGCAGCGCCGTCTTGTACAGGAAATCGAAGTGGTCCTTTTCCCTGAAAAAGTACGTGTGGTTGGTGGAGATGACATCGATCAGATGGCACAGCTCCTCCTCGTCACTTTGGGTCTGCAGGAAGCGGCAATACTCGCTGATTGAGGTGATCTTGTTTGCCTGAAGTCGTTTGTTCAGCCGCGCCGTCACAAGCTCCCGCTTGTCCGGTCCAAGGTTGATTCGGCTGCGGTCGTAGACGAGCTTCCTGATGAATTCGTAGTCGTTGTCCCGGATCATGAGAGGGGTATCGGGACATATCGGCACGTTAAGGGTGGGCTAAAGCCCTCAGGCATGCCCGGTTTTCCCAAAGTCGGCAATTTCTGCCGCCGATCTGCGAGACCCTACTGAGCCAACACCGGCAAGATGGCTCTCAATATTTTTGCGATCATAAGCCGCTGCACGGAATGCATATAAACCGGGCTGAAAATGGGTGGCACCGACACTGCTATGTGGTGCCTGCATGATTCAACCCATCTTCCAGTCCGAGAATTACCAGGTGGCGAGGAAGCTCCTGGATGCCGCGGTCCTTAGGCAGGAAGCCATCAGCTCGAACATCTCCAATGCCGAGACTCCGGGTTTCCGCAGGCTTGATCTTGCCCCTGACTTCCAGACCGAGCTTCAGGCGAACATAGCCCAGGGGGGCGCCAAGACAGGTGCCCTTCAGCAGCTTTCCCCGCGTTTGGCGGTCGACACCAATGCCCGCGCCACGCGCCCCGATGGCAACACCATCGAGATCGAGACCGAGCTGCTCAAGATGAACGAGAACACGGTCCAGCATGACTTCCTCGTGGATCTTGTCAGCCGCAACATCAAGCAGCTCCGCATGGCCATTTCCGGCCGCACCAGCTGAACCGCCCTCTCCTGACCTTCCCCATCATGAGCCTCATTTCCGGAATCGATGTCACCGCTGGCGCCCTCAACGCCCAGAAGACCCGTCTCGACATCGTCGCCCAGAACATCGCCAACGCGCAAACCACGCGTGGTGCAGATGGTCTTCCCTACCAGCGCCAGATCGTCTCCTTCGAGACCGAGCTCGCCCGCAAGACCAGCCAGCTTTCCGGTCCCTCCTCGAGCTTGCAGGGTGTCCGGGTTGCCAAGATCAGCCGCGATCAGACGCCCGGAGAACGCATTTTCGATCCCCAGCATCCCCATGCCGACGCAAGCGGCAATGTGGTGATGCCCAATGTGAATCTCGCACATGAAATGGTGGACCTCATCAGCGCGACACGCGTGTACGAGGCCAACCTGAGCGTGGCCCGCAACTCGCGCCAGATGGCCATGAAGGCCCTTGAAATCGGTCGCTAAACCTTCCTGATCCACCATGTCCGCCATCGGCTCCATCTCCGGCCTGCAAAACGCCCTTCTTGGCAAGCTTCAGTCGGCCCAGCCCACTGAGAAGCTCAACGCGGGGGAACTCGGCAACGTGCTCAAGGGGGCGCAGGCCGGCAACACCGAGCAGACCCAGCCCGCAGGCTTCGGCAAGCTCTTCGAGGGCATGATTGATGCCGTGGATTCGAAGCAGCGCGACGCGAGCGAGATCACCAGGAAGGTCCTCCTCGGCCAGGGGGAGTCCCTCCACAATTCCGTGATTGCGATGCAGGAGGCCTCCGTCGCCTTCAGCATGATGATCGAGGTGCGCAACAAGCTCGTGGATTCCTACCAGGAACTGATGCGCATGCCCGTCTGAGCCGCGCTGAGAATCCCACAGCCATCCCACTTTACACATCGTGAAAGACTTCGGCCAATCCCTCCTCGGACTCTGGAAGCATCTGGGCCTCAACCAGCGCGTTTCGCTTGGCGTCGCCTTTGTGGCCGTCATCGGCGCGCTCACGGCCCTGGTGATCTGGTCCCGCCAACCTGACATGCAGCTGCTGTACGGTCGCCTCTCGGAAAAGGATTCAGCCGCCATCATCAGCCAGCTGCAGGCCCAGGGAATCCAGCACAAGATCGCCAATGGCGGCAGCACCGTTTACGTGCAGTCCGACGCCGTCTACAAGCTGCGCATGGATCTCGCCGCCAAGGGAATTCCCACGGGTGAGGGAGTCGGCTTCGAGATCTTCGACAAGGGCCAGTTCGGCCTGAGCGACTTTGTGCAGCGCACCAACTACCTGCGCGCCTTGCAGGGTGAACTCGCCCGCACGATCAACCAGCTTGAGGGCGTGCGCTCGGCCCGCGTCATGATCGTGCAGCCCGAAAACCGCCTGCTGCTCACCGATTCCGGCGTGAAGCCCACCGCTTCCGTCTTCGTCGAGCTTTCCAAGTCCCGCCTTGAGACCGAGGCCGTCAACGCCATCCGCAACCTGGTCGCCAACGCCGTCCAGGGACTGACGACCGACATGGTGGCCGTCGTCGACCACAAGGGCCGCGTGCTATCCGAGGAGCTCAAGCAGGACCCGCTCCTGAGCAGCGCCTCCAGCCAGATGCGTTACAAGCAGCAGCTCGAGGAGTATCTCTCCAAGAAGGTCGAGGGCATGCTCATCCCCGTCCTGGGCGCCGGCCAGGTGGTCGTTCGTGTGAGCGCCGAGATCGACAACGAGAGCACCACGCAGACGCAGGAGCGCTACGACCCGGATGGCCAGGTGGTACGCAACCAGACGGTCACAGAGGATACCAGCAACTCCACGGAGGCCAAGGCACAGGGCGCCACGGGCGTTTCCGCCAACACCCCGGGTGGTGCCGCGGCCGGCGCGGAGAATGCCACCCCCAGCAGCTCCACCGAGACCAACCGCAAGACCCAGACCACGGCTTATGAGATCAACCGGACGCTCACCAATGTCGTGCGCAACCCTGGAGCCGTTCGCAATATTTCCGCCGCTGTGTTTGTCGCCCAGCGCTTCACCCCGGTGCCCGCCGGTGCCGCCGCCGATGCCAGGCCCACCGCCAATCCCCGCACCCCCGAGGAGATCACCGCACTGCGCCAGATCGTGATGAATGCGCTCGGCGTGCGTCCCGCCGCCGGCCAGACGCCCGAGTCGCTGGTCAGCCTCCAGGAGGTGCCCTTCAACGTGGAGATGGTGTCCGACAAGATCGCCTCCATCCAAAGCGAGACCCGCATCCAGTCGTGGATGGAGGTCGGCCGTGGCTACTTCGCCGTGGGCCTGGCCCTGGTCCTCTTCCTCATGTTCCTGAAGATGCTCAAGAAGCAGAAACCCGAGGCTGTTCCGGTCGAGCTTCTTTCGGCCCCCTCCGAAAGCCAGCAGCGTGGCTCGATGCAGATCAACACGGGCTCATTGACGCCTGAAATGCTCAATGAACTCATCAAGCAGAAGCCCGATAATGTGAGCACCGCTCTGCGCGAGTGGGTCAACATCAAGAAGGCCACCTAAGCACTGCTCCCCGCCATGGCTGAACTCGACTACAGCAAGCTGAACAGGCAACAGAAGCTCGCGATCTTCCTGATCGTGATCGGCCCGGCCGCCGCAGCGGAGATCCTGAAGACCTTTGACGACGCCGAGATCGAGCTGCTCTGCCGCGAGATGTCCAATTATCCGATGGTGCCCGACACCATCAAGAAGCAGGTGGTCGAGGAATTCTCCCCCATCGTCGGCGAGAGCTGCATGTCCACCATGGGCGGCCTGCCCTTTGCGCAGCGCACCCTCGAGATCGCCAAGGGCGATTTCAAGGCCTCCTCCATCATCGGGCGCGTGGGCCCCACGGGAAACTCCGTCGAGGTGATCAAGGACATCAGTGAGATGGAAGGACGTCAGATCTACAATCTCATCAAGAACGAGCAGCCCCAGACCATCTCCTTTGTGCTCTCCTACCTGGACGCCCCGAAGGCCGGCGAGATTTTCTCCATGCTGCCACCCGATCTCCGCGAGGATGTGGTCGAGCGGCTCGGCACCATCGAGAGCACCTCCCTCGATCTCGTGGCCAAGATCGTGCGCAGCCTCGGCAAGCATTTCGATGCCAAGGTCCGCCCGACCTTCCACCACAGCGGCGGCGTGCGCGTGGTTGCCGGCCTGCTCAATGGTCTCGACAAGGAAATGTCGAAGGGCCTGCTGGCCCGCCTCGAGGAGCGCAACGCCCAGCTCGGCGCGGCGATCCGCAGGAAGATGTTCAGCTTCGACGACCTGCAGCGTCTGCAGGCTGCCGACCTTCAGCGCGTGCTTCGCGAGGTGGACTCCGCCGACCTTGCCGTCGCCATGAAGTCCGCCAGCGAGGGCATGAAGGAAAAGATCTACGCCGCAATCTCCAAGCGCGCCGCCGAGGCGCTGCGCGACGAGATATCGATGCTCGGGCCGGTCCGCCTCAAGGACGTCGAGACCGCCCAGGACACCATCATCCAGGTCGTGCGCCGCCTCGAGGAGGAGGGCGCGGTCAGCCTCGATGGCGGCGACGACGCCGTTGTAAGTTGATTTTGGATACACTCCACCATGGCCACCCACTCCAGGCAGATCGCCTTTGACCGCCCCCTGCTCGCCGCAATCGGGGCGGGGGACACCACGCCCCGCTATTCCGAGGCGGAACTGGTGGAGGCGCGCACCGCGGGCTACCGGGATGGCTATGATGCGGCCCACGCCTTCTTTGATGTGCAGATCGCCGAGTTCCGCGATGAGGTCCATGCCCTGCAGCATGGCCTGCTCCACAGCCTTCCCAATCTCGAGGCAGGCATGACCCAGCAGCTTCGCGCCGGCCTGCCGATGCTCGCCCTGGACATCGCCCGCCGCATCCTCGCCGGCTTCGAGCCTGACGCCGAGTTGCTGTCCAAGCTCTGTGAGGAGGCCCTCGAACAGCTTTACCCCGAGCGCGAGAACCTGGAGCTGGTGGTCTCTCCCCGTGACGCCGGCCTGCTGCAGAAGAACATGCCCGATCTCGAGTCCCGTTATCCGAACCTGCGTCTTCGCGTGGATGCCACGATGCGCCCCGGCGACTGCCAGGTCCGCAGCCGTTTCGGCCTCACCGATGCGCGCCTCGATGCCAAGCTCTCCGCCATCCACCACGAGCTCGCCGGCTCCTGATTTCCCTTCATCCCCATGGATCCCCGCAACAATGTCGTCCCGCTGATCGAGTCGCTCCGCCTCCAGGTGCGGTCCGCCCCGTCTGCGCGCCGGCTTGGCCGGGTCACAGGCATCACCGGACTCATCATCGAGTCCGAGGGCCCGAGCGTCGGCCTCGGCGAGATCTGCCTGATCACCTCCGACCGGGAGGCCATTTCAGTCATGGCCGAGGTGGTGGGTTTCCGTGGGGAGCACGTCCTTCTCATGCCGCTGGGCGAAACCGGTGGCCTGCATCCGGGCTGCGAGGTTGCCGCCTGGGATCGCCCCCCTCTTCCCGTGGCCGATGAGAAGCTGCTTGGACGCGTCCTTGACGCCATGGGGCGCCCGCTCGACGGCGGCAGTCCCCTCGCTGTCCAGCGCACCGATGCCTCAGTGGCCCGTCCCCCGCATCCGCTGCGTCGCCAGAGAATCCGCGATGTCTTTGTCACCGGCGTTCGCGCGATCGACACCTTCATTCCCGTGGGGCGTGGCCAGCGTCTCGGCCTTTTCGCCGGTTCCGGCGTCGGAAAGTCCACGCTTCTCGGCATGATTGCACGGGATGCGGAGGCGGATGTCGTCATCGTCGGCCTGGTGGGTGAGCGCGGTCGCGAGGTGCGCGAGTTCCTGGAGAAGGATCTCGGCGCCGAGGGCCTTGCCCGCTCCGTGGTGGTGGTTGCCACCAGCGACACGCCCGCCCCCCTGCGCCTGCGCGCGGCCTTCACCGCCACCGCCCTCGCGGAGGCCTATCGTGACGCCGGGAAAAACGTGCTCCTGCTGATGGATTCCATCACGCGCTTTGCCATGGCGCAGCGCGAGGTCGGCCTTGCCACGGGCGAGCCTCCCGCCACGCGAGGCTACACTCCCAGTGTGTTTGCCATGTTGCCCCGCCTCCTTGAGCGTTCCGGCGCGGGGGAGCGCGGTGCCATCACCGCACTCTACACCGTGCTGGTTGAGGGCGACGACATGAATGAACCGGTCGCCGACGCCGTGCGCGGCATCCTGGACGGACATATCGTGCTTTCGCGCGCCCTTGCCCACCAGAACCACTATCCCGCCATCGACGTCCTCGAGAGTGTCAGCCGTCTCATCCGCGATGTATGCACGCCCGAAGAGGTGGCCCTCAGCGGGCGCGCCCGCGAGCACCTGGCCCTCTACCGCAAGAACGAGGACCTCATCACCATCGGCGCCTACCAGCGCGGCTCGAACCAGGCCCTGGACCAGGCCGTCGCCCTCAACCCCAACCTGCGCGCCTTCCTGCGCCAGGGCGTGATGGAAACCGTGCCCCGCGAGCTGAGTTTCTCCGCCCTCAAAAAGGTCCTAGGCTGATGAAACGCTTCCGCTTCACCCTCCGTTCCGTCCAGACGGTCCGCAACATCCGCGAGTTGCGTGCCCGCGAGGTCTTCAGTGCCGCCGTCGCCGCGCAGGCTCAGGCCGCCCGTGCGCTCG
Organism: Opitutaceae bacterium; assembly: GCA_023265535.1. GTDB lineage: Bacteria > Verrucomicrobiota > Verrucomicrobiia > Opitutales > Opitutaceae > MWDT01. Next base: position 776 of record JAHFTI010000091.1, on the reverse strand, counting down.
AGGCCGCCAAGCTTCGTATCCAGGAATTGGAGACAATCATGGCCGAGGCGCGCAGCCGGACCTTCCGCCCCGCCGAGCAGGTGGCCTACATCCATGAATATGCGCTCGTCCGCAAGGCGGGTGAGCAGGCCGCCCAGGAGCTCGCCAAGGCCGTCCAGCACATGGAGCAGTGCCGCGAGCTGTGGATCGCCTCCAGGCGCGATGTCCGAGTGATCGAGAAACTGGAGACCAAGGCGCGCGAACAGCACCGCCAGGAATGCGAGCATGAGGAGCAGTCCCTCATGGATGATCGCGTCAACGCCCTCATCGGGCGAGCCCCCCTTATCCTATCATGAGCCTCGTCAAAACAATCGGTATAGTCACGGTCGGACTGGTGCTCGGCACGGGCACCACCATGTTCCTGCTCATGAAGGCCACCAACACCTACGTGGCCCGGCTCGTCGCCATGCGCGCCGAGGCGGAGGAGGCAAAGCAGCCCGACAAGCCCTGGGATTTTTGGACCATCGAGATGGAGAACCTCTCCAGTGAGCTCAAGGAGGAGAAGGCCCGCCTGAAGCAGCGCGAGGAAACCCTGCGCCAGGCTGAGAACCGGCTCGCCTCCGACAGGCTGGAGCTCGAGAAGACCCGCAAACAACTCGAGACCCTGCGCTCCTCGATTGACCAGCGACTCATCGAGGTTTCCGAAGGGGAGAAGGCCAACCTCAAGAAGCTGGCCCAGACCTATTCCTCGCTCACTCCCAAGGCTTCCATCTCCATCTTCAAGGAGATGGACGATG
>JAHFTI010000581.1 GCA_023265535.1 Opitutaceae bacterium | reverse complement strand
GCGGGCAGCACGGGGCTCCAGCGGGCGATGTTCGCGTAGTCGCGGAGCTTGTGGCGGGAGTGATTGAGGGCGGCCAGGGTGTTGCCTGAGCGGTCGGCATTGACCAGCTCCGCGAGCAGGTCGACCGATTCCGGAATCTGCGAGGCGACGAGGGCGGCGATGGCCCTGAAGTTCTCGCGGGCGGCGGGCAGCTGTTCCGCAGTGGGGTTGTAGGACAGCGGGACAGCCTCGACAGGGAGGGAGGCGGTGTAGGCGGGTTTCTGGCGCAGGAGGCGCAGGTAGGTCTCCTCCATCTCCGGGGACCTGATGGCCTCGCGCAGGCCGACAAAGGAGATCTTCATCGAGGGAGGGGCCTCGTCGCGGTGGAGGAAGGCGAAGAGCTGGTCGAGCCCGCCCTCGAATTCCCTGCGCAGGAGGGCAGGGGGGAGGGCGGCGCCGAGCAGGCTTTCCCATTCGGCGGGCTTGAGTTCGCGCAGCAGGCGGTGCAGCTCCTTCTCCTGGGCGTTCCCGGTGCCGGTGTTGGCCAGGCCCGCCTCCAGTCCCCGCGAGAGGGTTTCCGCCAGGACGGAGGGGGCCTTGGTGTAGAATTGCGCGCGGTCGAGGGTGTCCTTGTAGGTCTGTGCCTCGGGAAGGCGGGTGCCGGTGGCGTGAAAGAAAAGGGTGGCGACCGCAACGGGCACAAAGAGCACGGCGCACAGCAGGGCAACGCAGCGGGCGAGAAAGCGGAGCATGCCGCCCTTACTAAGCGGCTTTTTGCAGGGCGTCGAGTCTGCGGGGACCGGCGCGGATTCGGGGAGGACCCTCCGGGCGCAAAAAAACCTCCCTTTCGGGAGGTCCTTTTGAAATTGGAGCGGGCGACGCGGCTCGAACGCGCGACATCTACCTTGGCAAGGTAGTGCTCTACCAACTGAGCTACGCCCGCACTGATGAGGTGCAGAGGAGTAGGGTTGTTCGCGCCGGCGTCAACAGATTCTTTTTTCGAAATGCAGAAAAAGTGGGGGCGCTCCATCCTTGAGCCCGCCGCCCCCCTCGTGAAGCATGGTGGCGCAATGGTCCTTTCCCTTTGGAGATCTTCGCTTTTGCTCGCCCTCCTGGCCACGGGCCGCCCCGCCCTGGCCGCCGCCGGCCCGGAACTGCCCCTGCCCGTGACGATCGAGGAACAGGCGCTGCCTGCGTGCGGTGTGCAGGCCACTGACAAGGGCGTGAAGCCTGTCCCCGCCCCGCCCGCCGGAGTCTGCCCAGTGGAGGGGCTTTCGGGCTCGGGGGCGCCCCAGGTTCCCACGGGGGCCGAGGGCGGCTCACTGACCTTTCCCGACGGTACTGTGCTGGCCGTCTACAGGCAGGGGGAGGGCGCGCAGTATGCGGACCCGTTTTCCCTGCACCGGAACCAGGAGGGGGCCTGGTCCGAGCCGCGGGCGGTCGGTCGTGAACGCTGGCTGGCCTCCGCCGGGGCGCGGACGTTCCTGAGCCTCTCCTCCTTTGCCCCGCGTGCCACCGTGGCCTGGTACACCGAGGCCGACCAGGAGCCGCGCATCCTCGTCAGCCAGACGCCGGATGCCGGGCAGCGCTGGACCGCCGCCATGCGTGCGGACATCGGACGGCCCGAGGGACGCCTCAGCCAGGTGACCCTTTCCGACGGCAGCATCCTCCTGTGCTGGCTGGAGCTGCCGGGCGACGACGCGAGCCTGCCCGGGGGGCTTTACCTGCGGCGTTATGCGCCCAACGGAGCCTCTGCCATGCCGGCGCTGCTGGCGATCGTCAGCGCAGACCAGCTCGACGGCGAACCGCTGCTAAGCCTGCTCAGCGATGGCGGCGATGGCACGGCCCAGCTGCGGCTTTCCTTCGTCGAGCAGGGGCGTCCGCGCCTGCTGCACCTGGCGCTGCCCTCGCGGGCCGTGCTGGAGGATCTTGACCAGAGCTGCCGCTGCGGGCCGGCGCGGGAACCCGGCCAGTCCCTGCGCGCCCGTATCCTTTCCCTGGATACCAAGGCGGGCACGGCGCAGCTTGGCCACGGCCCGGTGCCGGGGCTCCTTCGCCCTGGAAAGCTGACCGTGAGCCTGCCCGCCGGTGCGGCGGCCTCGCTTCACGTCGGCGACGAGGTCCTGGGGCGCCTCCTCGGGCGAGGCGGCCGCTGGGAACTCCAGGGACTCCGGCGCCTGGGCGGGAATCCGTGAGGGGGACGGGCTCCCGCGAAGCCCTGCCGCGGGAAAACTCCCTGCGCGGCGGGCCCGGAATCAGGGGGCGCTCAGAAGCGGAGCGTCACCCCGGAGCTGAACGAGCGTCCTGGCAGAGGCGCCAGGTCCCTGAGAAACGAGGTGTGCGGGCGGATTTCCCTGTCCAGCAGGTTGCTGGCGCGCAGGAAGAGGTCCGCCTCGAGTTTCCCCAGCCTGAGGCAATGGGTGAGCGCGGCCGAGACCAGCTCGTGGGAGGGGCTGGTTTCCTCGTTGGCCGCCACGCGCCGCTGGGCGAAGGCGTGGCGCCATTCGAGCGAGGCGCCCCAGGGCCCCTGGCGCCACTCCAAGGCGACCGTGGTGCGTGCCGGGGGGATGCGGGGAAGCGGCCCCTCGTCCCCCGTGGCCCGAACCAGGTCCGCCGCCACCCGCAGGTCCAGCGAATGCAGCTCCCCGTGGTGCAGGTGCCAGCGCGTGTCGAGCTCAAGCCCGCTGATGCGCGCCGCGCCCTGGGTCATGCGGTACACGGGCAGTCCGCCCGCGGCCGCCGGCGAGGACGTATCCACAAACTCGATACCATCGTCCCCCTCGATTGCGACCAGGCCCGTGGGCGAGTCGTGCAGGTGGTTGCCAAAATCCTGCACGAACACGCTGAGCTCGGCCGTGAGCGGCCTGGTCTTCGCCCTGAGGCCCAGCTCGGCATGGGTCACCTTCTCCCGGTCAAGCGTGGCATCGCCCACCTCGTAGCTG
>JAHFTI010000090.1:1221-10818 GCA_023265535.1 Opitutaceae bacterium | reverse complement strand
CACGATGCGCGGGATCTGAGAACGGCAGGAGAGATCGCCGCGCGTCAGGTCCTCGACCTTGGTTCCGTCGATGCCCGTGGTGTTGGTCATGTTCACGGTCACGACCCCGGGCAGGCTGGTGGGATAGAGCAGCACATGCCCCATCGGCGAGGGCAGCTCCCTGCGGCCGAGTGCCTGAATCTCGCCGTTGGGTACCTGGATGTAGTCCTCAAACTCGCCCGGATAGATGGCCCTGGTCGCATCCACGCCGCCCACCTTGAACATCACCGTCACGGGCTGCATGAGGTTGTCGTTTTCCCGTCCCTTGATGTAGGGCACTCCTGCGCGGTGCGCGATGTCGCCGTCACCCGTGGCATCGACCACGACCTTGGCGCGAATGGCCTCCCTGCCTGACTTGCTCTCGGTGATCACACCACACACCCGATTCCCTTCCTTGATGACGTCGGCGACCCAGGTGTAGAGCTGGATGGTGACGCCCGCCTCCTGGAGCATGGCCACCATCGCCAGGCGCGTCCGCTCGGGGTTGTTGATATTCTTCGCCTTGAGGACCTTGGTGCCGTAGTAATTGTAGTCCCTGTCCGTGTCCCTGGCCCGCTCCAGGAGCTCATCGAGGATGGGGCCCTCCGAATCGCCCGTCCAATGGCTCATCATGCCGGAGGTGGCCACTCCGCCTATGGAGGAAGTCTGTTCGAGGAGGAGAGTGCGCGCGCCCGCCCGGGCGGCGGCCACTGCGGCACCAAAGCCGGAGGGTCCGGCACCGCAGACGAGAACGTCGATCTCGTGTTTCACAGGGAGAACTCTGGCTGGTTCTGTATATGAATTCATTTTGGCAGGGAAAGGAGGGGGGACTGCACGAGGCAGGTGGGGTACTCGTCGTCCGTTTATGTTCCTCCTGGGCACCCCAGCGACTCCGCCCTTATAAAACTCGTTAACCGCTTCGGATTTTGTGTTACGGCACGGCTGTGTTTCATGTGGCAGGGCGCCAGTGTGTTTGCATCAAGGCGCTTGCGTGGTGCGCACACCAGGTCCGGCCTGATGCACGTTAACGTGTTTACCATCGGCCACGTTGCTTGGGAGGGGCGCGCCGGGATTGATGGCAAGGTCAGGTCAGATTCAACCCTAGCCCTCATACCCCATGACAACCTGCAGGCATCGCCTTGCCATCGCTGCGGCCTTTTTTGCGGCTGCATTCTCCCTTAAAGCACAGACACCGCCGAGTTCCGGGACCCAGAAGGTCGACGACGATGGCACCATCACCCTGAGCCCCTTTGAGGTGAAGGCGGATGCCAGTGACACCTACGATGCGACGAACACCAATTCCGTCACCGGCACCAACACCTCGCTGAACAAGACCCCGCTTGATGCCAAGGTTTTCAACCGGCAGATGATGGATGAGCTCGGCGTGGTCGACCTCTCCCAGATGCTCTCGGAGGTTGCCGGTCTTGGCGCAGCCTACATCGGACTGGGCGGCGAAGGAATGACCGGCATCGTCGAGGGCGACCGTCTCGACTACAAGAGCATGTCAAGCCGCGGCCTTCAGATCAGCAATCCCCGTCGCGACGGTTTTCTTCGCTCCGAGACGTCCATGATGGACTCCTTCGACACGGAACGTGTGGAGGCGATGGGCGGCTCAAACTCCCTGCTGTTCGGCTCGGGTGATGCTGGCGGCGTCATCAGCGTGTCGAGCAAGCGGGGCCTCTTCAACAGGAAGTCCCTCAAGTTCAGCGCCACCGCGGATCGCTGGGGCAGCTCCCGTGCCTCCATGGACGCCAACCTGGGCTACAAGAAATTTGCCTTCCGCCTCAACACGACCAAGGGCAACACGTACTATTCCCGTCCGATCAAGGGGCAGTTCAACGAGGGCCTCCAGCTTGCGGTCGCCGTGCAGCCCTTCAAGCGCGTGCGCGTCTTTGCCGACTACCGGCACTACGAGCGGGATTCCCTGTTCTCCGCGAGCGCCACGGTCAGGGCGAACCCCGCGACCCTGATGTCCGACGGAAGGACCTTGGACAACAAGTCGGCCCGTCTCATCCTTGCCATCCCCGGTGGTGAGCAACTGCTCGGCGGAGCCATCAACCTGGAGAATTCCGAGTCCCTGCTGGGTGTGTACCGGCGTGACTTTTACGTCAACGAATCCAAGTCCATCACGGCCGAGGTCAATATCGCCAAGGGCCTCGATGTGCAGGTGCGTTACGGCCACGACGCCCGCTTGAACAGGGCGCTCTACCCGAGCAACGGCACCGTCTATGCGCCCGACTCGCCGCTCAACCAGTATGTGGATGAGAATGGCGTCAAGCAATGGGCGATCTTCACCAACCAGTACCAGGGCTCCGGCACCTCGGGCAGCTATGGAACGGGTGCGCGTGGCTATCGGGTCGCGGCAGTCTATCGCTTCAGTTCAAAGTACCTCGGTGAGCACGGCATCAACGTGTTCAAGCAGGACATGTGGTCGTGGACCGTGAGCAATCCCGGCCGCTATTATGAGGCCGATGGGGCGGGCAACATCATCCAGGACATGACCAAGATCCAGGCGAGCGAGGCAGGACGCATCGCGATGCCTGCGGTCTGGCAGCCCATGATGTCGGGCACGCTCATTGGCGATGCCAAGTGGCCCCAGCGCACGGTCGTCCATCCCAATGGCAAGACCTATGTCTGGGCCGACCAGTTTATCCAAGGCGCCGTGCCGGCCACAGCCGCAAATCCCCTGGGCCTCTCAGGACCGGTCAATGCCACCACCGGCGTGGCCAGCGGCTCCACCTCGGAATTCACGGATGATGTGCGTGAGCGCGCCCTGGGCTTCAGCACCTTCAGCTCACTGTGGCACGGACATATCGACACCATGTTCGGCATGCGCACGGAGAACGCCGTGACTTTCCGCACTTCGACCGGAATCTCCAGGGGGCCCATCGACTATGATGGCACCACCGCTGGTGTGGTCTTCGACACGGGTATCACCGGTGTCCGTGGCTACGTGAACTACTCCACCAACGGAAAGATGAATTTCGACACCAGTCGTGACATCTACAACAACACGCTGCCGGCAGGAAAGGGCGAGAGCAAGGAGGTCGGCCTGAAATTCTCAGCCTTCAACCACCGCATTTCGGGCAACATCAATTACTACAATTCGGAGGCCCACAATTTCACCACGACGCTGGGTGGATACACCAACATGGTGAATCCCTATGGCATCAACGGCAGGCAGGGCGGCACCTCCTATCTGTACAGCAAGTCCTCCAAGGGCTACGGCATCAACCTGTCCACCCAGCCCACCAAGAACTGGGAGTTGCGCATCAGCATCAACACCGCCAACGGCGCGGAACGCAGCGACGTCATCCTGCCCACGTTCTACAATGATGAGTTCAACACGATGACCTACAACGGTGAGACCGTTGTGGCGGTCAAGGACGCCACCTCCGGCCAGTTGAGTCCACTCATGGTGCCCAGCGACCCCAAGGTGGCCACCTCCACGCCGATCCCCCTCAGCATTGCGATGATGAAGGATCCGGTGGGCCTCTATTTCGCGCAGCTCGAGCCCTACGGCGGTTACATCATCAATTCCCAGGCGCTCAAGCTGACCACCCCCGGCGTTGGCACCGGCCGCGTGGGCCTGCCCATCACCGATCACCAGCTGGGGTATGTCAGTCCCAGCAATGGCATCATCATCGTGCGCAAGGCGGGCGAGAAGACCTTCGGGTATCCGGAACAGAACTACAACCTGATCAATCGCTACAAGTTCACCAAGGGCCTGCTCAACGGACTTGTGGTCGGCATGTCAGCCACCTACCAGCGGAAGCAGCGCGCCTACATGTACACGGACGCGGCCGCCGGCAGCGTGCGCAAGATGTTCTTCCTGCCCGACCGACATCTGTACAATCCCTACGCCATCTACTACTTCAAGGCTGCCCATCGCTACCCCATGTCGATCCAGGTCAACGTGAGCAATGCCCTGAACAGCCAGACTGTGTTCAACATGGTCGCAGGCTCCAATGGCACCGTCAGCAACGCCACGTTCCTGTACACGCCCAGGAATATCTCCGTGACTACCAGCATCACCTTCTAGTGGTGGCAACCGGTGCCCCGGCATGTAGGGTTAGCCATGCCGGGGCACCGCAAATTTCCGCAGTCCCACGCATCCCTCCTTCGGCACTCTCGTCAACTTCCCTCTCACCCATTCCATGCATTCCAGACTCCGTCATTCCCTCCTTGCAGTTGCCGCACTGGCCTGCGCCACGGTCTCCTCCGAGGGTTCCGTTTCCAACCCTCCCGCGGCAGGTTTCCGTGTGCATCCGGACAAGACCGCCCAGGTGATCCTCGGCATCGGCTTTGAGATCCAGTCGGATTCGATCGGCTCGGGAAACCATGGCCTGCCGGAAGCCCCCATCGCCATACCGCACGATCTCACCGTTTCGGAGCGCAAGCGCCTGGCCGATGAGATGCTCCGGGGCTTCCGCTATTGTCGCCTGGCTGGCGGCCTCTATTGGCGCGGCCTCGATGCCGAGAAGAAGCGCCTGCGCCCCCGCTGGCCCGAGCAACTTTCCGAGTTGCGCACCCTGCTGGAGACCGCGGGTGTGGAGGGGCTTTCGCTGGAGTACTGGTCGCCCGCCCCTTTCTGGAAGGCGAACCAGTCGTTGATGAAAACCTTCCCCAAGGATGAGAACAATACGCTGCGCTGTTTTGGCAGCGACTGGGCCAAGGACCCGATCTACAAGGGAGACACTGAGCGCTTCCTGGGCGACTTCGCCGCTGCCATGGTGGATGACATCGTCACCCTGGAGAAGGCGGGTCTCAAGACCGTGCTCTGGGGGCTTCAAAATGAGCCCCACGTCTCGCACACCATCTACCCGACCTGTCTTTACAGGACGGATGACGATTACGTGAAGGCCTACCGGGCTGTCGCCGGTGCTGTGCGCCGTCACGATCCCAAGATCATGCTCTTCGCCGACACCGAGGGACATTTCCCCCGCAAGATCGCGAAGGGCATGAAGGATCCGGAGGTCGCCAGCCTCGTGGATGCCTATGCCGTGCACATCACCGGGTCCTCCTCGGATACGCCGCAGAAGGTTCACGAACGCATCGTGAAGGAGCTTCCGCCGCGCCCCTGGTTCCAGAACGAATACGAGTACCTGCACGGCGGGGCGACTCCCGACCGCTGCCTCAACACGGTGCAGCACATCATGAATTCCTTCCAGTTGGCGGGCAACCCCACCTGGTTCTGGATCCATGCCCTGAAGCCCATCAAGAACGCCGAGGCCAGCGGTTACTCCCTGGGCTTCTGGCAGTCGATGATCGAGCCCACGAAGCCTGCGAATCCGGAGCTGTTCCGGCGCTGGCGCGACGGTCCGGAGCTCTCGGGCCTGCCCGCCAAGCTGCGTACGCTCGAGATGGTCAGCTCCACGCGGGGCGAGCCCAGCCGTCCGGGCATCGCTTATGCCTTCAGTGTCAACCAGCCGGTCACGGTGTACCTCCTGGTCGAGCAGCACGGGGCGCCCAAGCTGGATGCCGCCTGGAAAATGACCGACATGACAGTGTCCTGGGCGGGTGGCAGCGACCAGGTCTACATGAGGCAGTTCCCTGCCGGAAACGTCACGGTTCCCGAGCACACGGGCAAGCAGGGGGAGCGTTACGGTGCGCCGCATCTCGCCTTTGTTGAGCCGAGCGCCCCCGACAAGTTCAAGGCGATGATCGGCATCAATGTCCCGATCCAGATTCGCTCCGAGGAGCTGCAGCTTCAGAGGACCGCAGCACAGGTGAAGCCCGGGCACTGGATCTACAATCCCTACAACTGGTACGCGGTGGGCAGCTTTGTCAGGCACATGCCCTGGAACTGCGTTGCGTTGTCGGTCGACGAGGCGGCCTACGATCCCGAGGGCCGCATCCTGGCCTTCCGCAGACCCGATGGCAGGATGACGGTGGTGCTGTCAAACAGGGGTGCGAAAGCGCGTAGTTCTATCGTGGATACAGGATTGGGGTCTGCCACCTGGAAGGGCTTCCGCTACACGCCCCACGAGGCGGGGCGGGACACCCAGGGTGTCGAGATAGGAACCAAGTCCGGCCGCACCCTGGACGTGGCCATGGTGCCCCAGAGCTGGGAATTCTGGGAGCAGCAGTAGGAGGACTCCCTACTCCCCGCGCTCCCGCAGCGGCCGCGATTCCGCCACCCGTGTATCCGAAGTCTGGTGACACGCGGTGGCCGCGGGCCCCGGCCCGGTCCAGTGGCCCCCGTAGAGTGTCATACGCGGCATGCCGGGGATTCCCCTCTCGTTGGAGATCAGTTGCGCCACGACCAGGTCGACGGCGCTTTCGGCGATCTGGTCGAAACGTTGGTCGATGCCGGGTATGCCCTGGAGCCGGGGATACCATTCCAGGACGCTGAGTCGTGAGCGGGCCGGCCAGGCATCGAGTTCCTGGAAGGCCCGAAGCATCTCGGGATTGTGCAGGATGATCCAATCCGGCTCCTGCGCGGCGAGCCAGGCGACGAGCTCGGCGCGTGAGGAGGGCAGCCCGCGGAGCATGAGTTGCGGGGCGCGGGCCCTGTCCGGGTGATGGAGCAGGAAGGCGGCCTCCCAGGCGCCGAGGGAGCGGGAGTTCGCCTCCTGGTTGAGCACCACGGCAGGCCGCCTGCAGCCGAGCCTGGCCAGTTCCTCCAGTGTCTGGTGCATGCCGACATAGAGATGGTGCGCGGCGCGGTGAAGCTCGGGCTTCCAGCGGGCGAGTCCGATGACGGCGCAGGAGAAGTCCTTCCAGGGGAACTTGAGTTCCACCTGGTCCTCATGCAGCACCGGTGAGAAGACGATGCCAGTGATGCCGCGTGTGCTGATGACCTTTGCCAGCCGTTGATCCGACATGGCCTTTCCGTCGAGCCAGAATTCCTCCATCTCGTAGCCGCACTGGAGGGCCCTGCGCTGTGCACCGCTCCGCACTGCCTGGAGCAGGGTATGGGTGCGGCTTTCCTCCTCGGAGGTATGCACCCAGACAAAGGCGATCCGCTCACCCACACCCGGTCCCCGGGAACCTCGGATGTGAGCCATCAGGGCCGCGACGCGCGGGTTGGGCTTGAACCCAAGGGAACTGGCAATCTCGAGGACGTGGTTCCGGGTTGCCTCCGGAACCTTGGGATGGCCGCGCAACGCGTAGGAGACGGTCGCCACGGAGAGCTTCGCCTGCTTGGCGATTTGACGGAGTGTGATTATCCTACCTTCGGGAGGCATCGAACTGAGGGGTGGCGGGGTGCAGCGCGGATACAAGCGATGCCCTCAGCCATATCAAGGTCGAACGGTTCCAAGGGGGGCATGATGGTGACAAGGCGGTCTGCCTGGGGTAAGTTCTTCTCCGATTTGGTTCCGCGACTTGGTTCCGAAGGGGGCAGGCCGCGTTAACGGATTCACCGTCGCTGCCCTTGTGGTGGCGCGGTGGAGCAGCGCATGCCATGACGTGACATTTAACCCCATACCTCTCCTCGCATGAAAATCAGGGGCTTTCGCTGGTGGATTGCCGGCCTTCTGTTGATGGCCTCCGTGCTCAACTACCTGGATCGAAACACGGTTTCGGTGCTCGCGCCCAGCATCCAGAAGGACCTTGGGATCAGTGACCAGCAGTATGCGCACGTCATGAGTCTCTTCATGATTGCCTATACCATTGCCTATCTTTGCTCGGGCTGGGTGGTGGACGTGATGGGACCCCGCATCTCGATGAGCCTGTTTGTCGGTTGGTGGACCATCTCCAATTCGCTCACTGGCCTGGCGCGTGGGGTGGGCAGCCTTGGACTTTTCCGCTTCATGCTCGGTCTGGGCGAGGCGGGTGGGTACACGGCCTCCCCGAAGGTGGTTGCGGAGTGGTTCCCTGCCCGCGATCGGGGTATCGCGGTGGGCTTGTACTCGGTCGGCGGCGCGTTGGGTGCGGTGATCGCCCCCGTGCTTGTCCTGCAACTCGCTGGCCACTTGGGCTGGCGAGGAGTCTTTGCGGTGATGCCGCTGTTTGGACTGAGCTTTGTGGCGCTCTGGTTCTGGCTTTACAGGAAACCCGAGGAGCACACCTGGCTCACCGAGGAGGAGCGCACCCTGATCCTGACGCAACGCACCCCTGACACGGCCCCCCTGCAAAGGCCCGGACTGGCTGCCTGCCTCAGGGAGGTTCTCTCGAATCCTGCGGTCTGGGCGCTCATGGGGGCGCGCATGCTCACCGACCCAGTCTGGTATTTCCTCAATTTCTGGCTCCCGAAATACATGCACACCGAACGTCATCTGGATCAGATGCAGCTCACGTCGGTGTGGGTGGTCTACCTGGCCGCCGACCTTGGGTTCCTGTCGTCCGGCTTCATCTCCGGCGCCTTTGTGAAACGAGGCGTGGAAACCATGGCTGCGCGTCGTCGTGTGCTCCTGGCTGCAGCCTACCTGGTGCCGCTGGCACCCATGATTACCCTCAGCGAAAGGCTTTATGGGTCGTTTGGTTTCGCGGCACTGATCGCGCTGGCTCACACGTCGTGGCTGGCAACCCTCAGCACGTACATCGTCGACATGGTCCCCAGGCACCTCCTGGGAACGGCCTTCGGCTTCATCGCCGCCGGAAGTGCGGTGGGCGGCATCGTCATGAACGAGGCGGTCGGCTGGGTGGTGATGCATCACTCCTATCGTCCCTGCTTTTACGCCATGACGGTCCTTCATCCGCTCGCCTTCCTCCTGATCTGGCTGTTTGCGAGGAAACCCTGGGTGTCGCGCGCAGCCTGAGCCGGTCGAGTCATTTCAACATCCCCACCCCATGAGAAACACAGCCCTTTCCAGAATCCTTGCCCGGTTGCCCTGGCTTCCCGTCGTGTGCTGCACCGTTCATATGGCCTGTCACGACCTGGCAGCCGAGGAACGCAATTCCGCAAGGGAGGCGCAGGCCAGGGCGAAGGCCGCGGAGTTGGTGGCGCAGATGAGCCTGGAGGAGAAATTGCTCCAGCTCCTGTCCTACAAGCCCAACGGTGTGGAGCGACTGGGAATCCCCAATCTCCAGGCGGGTGAAACGCTGCACGGCGTGGTGTCCGACGGCTGCACTTCCTTCCCCAGTTCGATCGCCCTGGGCGCCACCTGGGATCCTGCCCTGGTCGAGCAAGTCGCCACCGTCATAGCCCGCGAGGCCCGCTCCGTGGGCATTGGGCAGACCTTCTCCCCCATGCTGGGCCTGGCCCGCGATTCACGTTGGGGGCGCATTGAGGAGAGCTACGGGGAGGATCCGTATCACGTGACCCAGCTTGGCCTGGCCTATGTCTTCGGCGTTCAGGGCCGGGGGGCCGAGCGCTTCGGCCCTGAGAGGATCATTGCCACGCCCAAGCACTTTGTGGCTGACGGCGAGCCTTGGGCCGGGGCCAATGGCGAGGGTTTCGACACTTCGGACCGCGTCCTGAGGGAAGTCTACATGCCCCCCTTCGAGGCTGTCGTGAAGCAGGCCCGCACCGGCTCCATCATGCCTGCGCACCATGCCCTGTGGGGTGTTCCCTGCCATGTGAATGGGAAATTGCTCGGGGAAATCCTGCGCAAGGAATGGGGCTTTGGCGGCTTCATCACGTCCGACATGGGAGACATCCCCAAGTCCGCCACGGGCGGTGGCTATGGCGGG
>JAHFTI010000090.1:0-1211 GCA_023265535.1 Opitutaceae bacterium | reverse complement strand
AGAGCAGGATGCAGCCGTCGCAAGCCTGATGGCCGGTGTCGATATGGAGCTGGTCGGGCATCATTACATGGGCGACCTGAGGAGCGCCGTCGAACAGGGCAAGGTCCCGGTGGAGGCCGTGGATATCGCCGCCACGCGGGTGCTTCAGGCGAAGATCGAACTTCTGGGGTTGGCTCCGAAGGCCGCCGCACCCGCTGCCAGTGCCAAGGGCGCCGCGGGCTCGAAGACCGGTGAGGCTGACACCTCCGAGGTCATCGGCTCGTACAAGGGCAAGGATGACATCTGGGCGAAGCTCATTTCGCAGGGCAAGTTCAGCACTGCGGAAAGCTCCCGGCGCCCCGACTGGAAGCAGGTGGTCAACCAGCCTGCACATGATGAACTCGCCCTGTCCGCCGCCAGGAAGGCGATCGTGCTCCTGAAAAACGAGGGAGGCCTGCTGCCTGTCGATCGGTCCACGGTGCGCCGTGTCCTCGTGGTCGGACCGCTTGCCAAGGTGCAGAACCTGGGCGGCTATTCCACGGGCAAGCCCAAGTTTTACATCTCCATCCTGGAGGGAATCAGGGCCGCCCTTCCTGCTGGGGTTGTGGTGGACTACCAGGAGGGCTGTCAGCCCTCGCCCGGGCAGATGTGGGGCGTGGAGCCCACGGCCCCGCAGCCTGCCGCAGTCTTCGAGGCGAAGGAACGCAAGCTTCTCGCCGAGGCGACCCAGGCGGCCGGCGCCGCGGACCTGGTGATCTCAGTTGTAGGCCACACCCGTGAACACGTCGGGGAAAACCTCGATCGTGATTCCCTCGACCTCATCGGTGGGCAGGAGGAGTTGGTGAAGGCGATGCATCGCACCGGAAAGAGGATGGTCGTGGTGCTAAGCAACGGTGCGCCCCTTTCGATCAACTGGATCCAGGCGAACGCTCCGGCCATCCTCGAGGCCCTCTATCTCGGGCAGGCCACGGGCACCGCCGTGGCCCAGGCCCTGTTCGGCGATTTCAACCCGGGCGGAAAGATGCCTTTCACCACTCCCCGCAACGTGGGACAGGTGCCCTGCTTTTACAATCACCCGCCGCTGACGGGCCCGATCAATTATTATGGGTCAAGGGGCGGCCCACTGTACCCCTTCGGCCATGGACTGAGCTACACTTCGTTCCGCTATGGTTCCCTCCGCATCGAGCCCTGTTCGCGCGAGCCGGGACAAGTGGCGGAAGTCAGGCTCACGG
>JAHFTI010000089.1:10236-10818 GCA_023265535.1 Opitutaceae bacterium | reverse complement strand
AGTGCCTCGCAGCGGGCCTCCAGCTTGTCGTGGGGGCTCTCCAGCAACTCGGCGGCATAGTCGATCAGGTCGGCCTGCGGGTAGTAGGTGTGCCCCTCCTCCTGCAGCTCATCGAGGGCGAAGAGCAGGCCGGCGTCGAGGCGCGGAGGGGCGTCGTTGGCGAAGCCGATGTTGATCGCGATGCGGTCCGCCGTCTTGAAGCCGATGCCATCGATCTCGCGCGCCACGCGGTAGGGCTCCTCCTGGAGGACCTTCTTGGCCTGGGCCCCGTATTTCTGCACCAGCTTGATGCACTGGGAAGGGGTGACGCCGTAGGTCTGGAGAAAGATGTAGAGTTCGCGCTCGGTGCGTTTCTCGTCCCAGGCGCGCTTGATGGCCTGCGCCCGCTTGGGGCCGATGCCCGGCACCTCGCGCAGGCGCGCCGAACTCTCGCTCAGCACGCGGAATGTGTCGGCGCCGAAGACATCGACAATCTTGTGCGCATAGACCTTTCCCACGCCGTGCACGAGGCCGCTGCCGAGGTACTTGCGGATGCCATGCACGGAGGAGGGAAGCTCCGAGCGAAATTTCGTCACCTTGAAC
>JAHFTI010000089.1:0-10226 GCA_023265535.1 Opitutaceae bacterium | reverse complement strand
TGGCGATGGTCCACCCATTCCCCCTCGAGGAACAGGGTTTCGCCGCACTCCACGCCGGGCAGCACGCCCACGATGGTCACCAGCGGTTCCGGACGTGAGTTCTTGCCCGCGGGTTCCTGCGCCTCGGGGCGAAACTCGGCGATCGTGTACTGGTTCTCTTCATTGAGAAACATCACCCGTTCGAGGACACCGGTCAGGGTGTTATGGGAGCTGGAGTGGGACACGCGAGGACTTCGCCCAGATTGAAGAACGAACGCGCGCCGCTTTGCAATGGTGCTGCGGAGTGGAAACAAATATCCCCGCGCTTCTTCCGACGGCGGACGACGGCTGGCAGGTCACTGGCCACACATGAGGGATGACAGGTCATCGGTGACAGGTGACGGGGGACAGGCCTGACAGGGCCTTGGAGAGCAGTCGCCCTGCACAATCAGGACGCTCCACACTTCTGTCCCCACGCTCCACACCGACCTCAAAACACCAATTGCCTGATCGCAGCCCCACCACACCAACCGGGGGTCAACCATCCGGGGCGCCGCCTTGCTCGGACTTGTGAAATCGGAAATAATGCCCTTTTCTCACGGCACCCCACCATGGACCTCAGCGCCGGCTCCCTCCTCCCCATCATCCAGCTTTCCATCACGCCGGTCATCCTGATTTCCGGCCTGGGCGGACTGCTCATCACCCTGACCAATCGGATGGCGCGAATCGTGGACCGCTCGCGCAACCTGTGCACCCAGATCCGCAGTGCCTCCGGGGAGGAGAAGGAACGCCTGGCCGAACAGCTGGACGTCATGTGGAACAGGGCCAATCTCATGCGTTGGGCGGTCACTTGCGCAGGCGCGAGCATGTTTGTGGCCTGCCTGCTGATCTGCGGCATCTTCCTGAGCGCGCTGGCGGGGCGTGAACTGGCGCTGCTGCTGATCGGACTCTTCACGCTAAGCCTGGCCTTCCTCATCGCCTCCCTCACCCTTTTCCTGCGCGACCTGTTCATCTCGCTCGTGGCGCTGGGCATCGAGATCAAGCGCACGGTCGGGCACACCTGATCGCCGGGGGGGTTACGCCGCGGCATACGGGTGTCACGCAGACCGATCGCCAGGCAGAAACGGGGCTGATAAGTGAGACTGGAACGGTCGGTGACGGAAAGAACAGCAGATCGGAGCAAACAAATTGGCGCCAAGAGGGTCATTTGCCCTTAATCCACTCCTACCATGAAGAACCTGATCAAAGTCCCCCTGTTCGCCTTGGCCATGGCCAGCCTTGCCACGGTTGCCTTCACCGGCTGCCAAACCACCCAAAGCGCAGTCTCCAGCGTGCGCGGTGAAGTGAAGGTCATGCTCAGCACGGACATGGAAAACGCCTTCCAGGCCACGAGCCGGGCGGTCGCCGACCTGAAATTCGGCAAGCTGGTGGAGAAACATGACGCCCTCACCGGGCTGCTGACCAGCACCACCGCGGATAACACCAAGATCGAGATTCGCCTGCGCAATGAAGGCGAGCGGGTCGTGAGCGTGAGTGTCCAGGTCGGCGCCTTTGGCGACGAAAAGATCGCCCAGGCCATCATCACACGCATCAAGGAACGTATCTGAGCGCTTGGGAGATGCGGGTTGCAAAGGGCAGGGAAACCGGAAACCCTGCCCTCACATAACAAGGAACTATGCTACGTAAGCTTATCTCGAAGATTCGCGAAAAGATCTCGCCTTCGACCAAAAACAAGAAGCCCGAGACCGGGCATCCCAAATCTTCCCACGGAAAGCGCGACGCCGAAAAGGACCGCGCTTCCAAGCCCCGCTCCACCCCGGCCGCCCACGAGCCCAAGGCCCGTGATGCCAAGGCACATGCCACGGCCGGCGCCGAGGCCAAGCCCCAGGGTCACGCCCATCGCAGCGAGCGCTCCGGCGAACGGTCCGAGCACCGCGGCCATTCGTCCTCCCGCGGCGGCAGCCGTCACGGCGGCGGAGGCGGCAGGTCCCGCCACTCCGAGGATCGCTATGATGATCGTCCGAGACCCGGCCAGGGCCCGGTCGACACTTGGACCGAGGCAGCTCCCGCCGCCGAGGTCCCCCCGCAGGACACCGCCTTTTCCAAGCTCGGCCTCAATGACGCCCTCGCCTACGCGGTGGCCCAGAAGGGCTACGAGAACCCCACGCCCATCCAGGCGCAGGCCATTCCGGTGGTCCTGAGCGGGCGCGACGTCATGGGCTCCGCCCAGACCGGCACCGGCAAGACCGCCGCCTTCGCGCTGCCCGTCATCCAACGCCTGGCCAAGCACGGCCCGATGCGCTGCCTCGTACTGGAGCCCACGCGCGAGCTGGCCCTCCAGGTGGAGCAATCCTTCCTCGACTACAGCAAGAACACCAACCTCGGCATCACGGTCGTGTATGGCGGTGTTGGATACGGCAAGCAGACCGAGGCCCTCAGGCGCGGCATCGACGTGCTGGTGGCCACGCCGGGCCGCCTGCTGGACCTGCTCGAGCAGCGCGTCATGACCCTCGGCAACATCGAGATCCTCGTGCTCGACGAGGTGGACCGCATGCTCGACATGGGCTTCCTGCCCGACGTGAAGCGCATCGTCGAGAAGTGCCCGACGAACCGCCAGACCCTCTTCTTCAGCGCCACCCTCCCGCCCGAGATCGCCCGCCTGGCGAGCTGGGCCGTGAAGGATCCCGCCAGGATTGAGATCGGCGCGCGCCGCTCCCCTGCCGAGACCGTGGCCCACGCCTTCTATCCGGTCGTCGAGGCCCAGAAGTTCGACCTCCTCAAGACCATGATGGAGCGCACCAACTTCGAGAGCGTGATCGTCTTCTGCCGCACCAAGGTGGGTGCCGACCAGGTCGCCGCGTGGCTCAAGAGCCACAAGCACAGCGTCGCCACCATGCACTCGGACCGCAACATGAACGAGCGCGCCGAGGCCCTTGCCGGCTTCAAGTCGGGCAAGTACGAGGTCCTCGTGGCGACGGACATCGCCGCCCGCGGCCTCGACATCGCCGGCGTCACGCACGTGATCAACTACGACGTGCCCGAGAATCCCGAGGACTACGTGCACCGCATCGGCCGCACGGGCCGCGCCCTCAAGACGGGCGAGGCCTTCACCATCATGGGTGAGGATGACACGCGCCACGCCAAGTCGATCGAGCGCTACATCGGCGCCGACATCGAGCGCAAGCGCCTCGCGGACTTCCCCTACACCTACTCGGCCCTCTTCGATCCGGAGAGCCTCACGGCCGCAGCCGCCAAGCCCACGAGCCGCCTTCACGGCCGCATCCGCCGCGGTGGCGCCTGAGCGGGCCGATTCCAACACCCTTCCTCCAAGCCCTCCGCCAAACGGAGGGCTTTTTTGCGGCCGGTCACAGGCAGGGCTTTACCACTCGCCATCAGTTTCTTACAAGACCCGCATGCGCCTTGCCCCACGCCTGCTGGTCATGCTTGCCCTCAGCTCCTCGCTGCTCTGCGCAGCCAGGAATCCCCTGGAGGGAATGCTGAGGGGATTGGATACCCGGGCCCAGGAGAACCAACGCAGGGAATTGCAGGCTGCGGTGACCCAAAACCCCGCCGAAGGCAGTGCATGGATGGAGCTCGTCCAGTTCTCGTACCAGAACGACGAGCCGGAACAGACCCTGGAGATCCTCACCAAGGCCATCGCGGCAGTGCCTCGCCCCGCAGTCTTCTGGCGCTTTGCGGCTCAGGTGCACCTCGACGACGCAAACTCGGGGCCCACGGGATTGCAGCGCCCGGGAGTGTACAGGAATCGCAAGACCCCCTCAAAACTCGATGAGAAGAGCTTCGCACGCGAAAAGCTGCAGTCTGCCCTGGAAGCGCTGGATCGCTGCATCGCACTCGAGGGCGAATTCACGCAGGAGGCCTCCAAGCGGCGCATCCATGTGCTGATGGGCCTGGAGCGCTGGGGCGATGCGGAAGCCCAGGCCGCCAGCCTGCTCAGGACGAAGTGGAATGGGGAGGACGCCGCACTTCAGGCGTTCTCCGTGCTGCAGCAGGGAAGGAAGGAGGAGTGCAAGGCACTGGTGAAGGCAGGGCTGGAAAAGGATCCGCGCTCAAGCGATCTGCATGCGGTCATGGTACGCCTGCACGAGAGCCTGGGAGAGAACGAGCAGGCAGCCCGCGAAAAGGAAATCTGCGAGTTTTACCGGCACCTGATGCCGGATTCAAAGTTGCTGCACAGCGAAAGGGCTGCAGCGTCGATGGGGCGCCTCTTCGGGAAAAAGGAGGGCACAGGGGACCGCCTCAACGACCAGATCAAGGCGGAAATCGAGGCACTGGCGGCTCGCCACGACGAGGAATCCTCGGAGCTGCTGGCTACGCTGGCCGCCAGCCACTTCGCGCATGGAGAGCTGGAAAACAGGGCCTTCGCAGTCCTCGGCGAACGCAGGAACGAGGCCCGCATCCGGCGAATCCTCGCCCAAGCGCGCTCCAATTGCACCATTGCAGGCTGCCTCAACCAGATGATCCCCCTGAAGATGGAGGGGACCTTCGAACTGCTCCGAGACATGCTGGAGAGGGACGGCGGCATGTTTCCGATGGGGATCGTCGCCAAGATGGAACGACTGGGCGATCCCAGGGCGGGCCTGGTGCTGCGTGATTACTCGAACAACAAGGAGGCGTCATTCTTCCAGGAGGCGCTGGTGGCGCTGGGTGCCTTCGACTCCCCGGAGACGCGTGCGCACCTGCAGAAATGGCAGAAGGACAAGGAAGGGGGTCCCTACGCGACGACGGGCCTCTACCGCATCACGGCGGATCCCAAGCTGCTGAAGCAGATCTCCAAGGCGCTCTCAAAAATGGATGCCTGGGAGGCCATGGCCATCACGAACGCCCTCGAGGACAGCAAGAATCCGGAAGTGGCCAAGGTCATGAAGGCCTTCACGGAACGCATCGCGCGGGAGGACGCAGCGAAAAAGGCCAAGGAGGCCAAAAAATAGGGCCCCGGACTTGCCGGGGCCCTGTGTATCCAAAAAACAATGACGCTGCTTATTCGGCATCGTGCGTGGCCTTGAAGGCCAGGGCGGCGAGGGCGCCGCCTGCGAGGTCGGCCGCGACGTAGATCCAGAGCTGGGAGAGCTTCTCCAGGCCCATGATCACGACACCCAGACCGACGGCGGGATTGAAGGCGCCGCCGGAAATGCGGCCCACGGAAACGGCGCCGGCGAGCACGGTGAAGCCGATGGCGAGACCGTAGAAGGAATTGCCGGAGGTGCCCTTGGCGGTGGCGGCGTTCAGCACGACCCAGGCGAGGGCGAAGGTGAAGAGGAACTCCACAACGAGGGAGGGGCCGACCTCATGGGAGGCGGCGCCGAGAAGGGGCTTGCCCACGAGGGACACCACAATGAGGGCGGCCAGGGCGCCGGCGGCGAGCTGGGAGAGGAAATAGGGGACGACGTCCTTGGTGTCGCATTTGCCGCGCAGCCAGACCGCCAGGGTGACGGCAGGGTTGAAATGGCCGCCGGAAACGTGGCCGCCCGCGAAGATCATGACCATGAGCACGGCACCGATGGCGAGGGGAGCCAGGGGGGAGCCGCCGTTGACGGCCAAGCCGACGGTCAGCACCAGGAAGAAGGTGCCGATGAATTCGACGATGTATTTTTTCATGCTGTAGTGTGGGTTGTGGTGGAGGCGGGAAGCTAGAACAAGTCCCGCAGAGCTGCAAATTAGGAAATGCAATGGAGGCTCCTCGTAACAGGATTGCTGCTTCCAGACAGGTGCGCAGAGGAGAGAGACC
The DNA here is from genome assembly GCA_023265535.1 of Opitutaceae bacterium. Taxonomy (GTDB): domain Bacteria; phylum Verrucomicrobiota; class Verrucomicrobiia; order Opitutales; family Opitutaceae; genus MWDT01. The sequence continues at coordinate 4,498 of JAHFTI010000089.1, read as the reverse complement.
GGTGGCGGGGATCTGCGGACAGCACCCCCGTCCTCCACCGGGAACGCAGACGGGCATTCATACGGGCGTGCGGACGACCAGTCATGGCCAAGGGGGTGGACTGCACGGAAGACTCGGAGGCCGAGTCACAGCCTCCAAAAACCGTATCCACAACACTGGCGTTCCCTAGGGAGCCCCTGAGCGAGAAAGGCCGGCCCGACTCAAGCCAATGAACTGCAAGGGGCAGCGGGGGGCAAAAAGGGAATGGTTTGACCCGGGGGCGCGGCACAGGGGATGCTGGAAGGCAATATGGAGCTTCAGATCCCGACGGGCGACTTTGCCGGATACATCTTCGACTGCGATGGAACGCTGATCGACTCGATGCCTGTGCACTACAAGGCATGGGACGCGGCCATGCGCCAACGCGGCCTGAAGGGCCCCCTGAGCGAGGATCTCTTTTACTCCCTGGGCGGCGTCCCCACCCTCAAGGTGGCCGAACTCATTGCCAAACACTACGGCCTGCAGATCGATCCGCTGGATGTCTTTCACCTGAAGGAAAACATGTTTGTGGAGATGCTGCCCCAGGTGCAGCTGATCAACCCGGTCGTCGAGTTCGCGCGCCGCGTCTCGAAGACCCATCCGACCAGCGTCGCGTCCGGCGGCCCGCGCGTGGTGGTCAACCAATCGCTCAAGCTCGCCGGCATCGCCGACCTCTTCAAGGCCGTGGTGACCGCCGATGACGTCGTGCACGGCAAGCCCGCCCCGGACATGTTCCTGCTGGCTGCCAAGCTCATGGGCGTGCCGCCGGAAAAGTGCCTCGTCTTCGAGGACGCCGTCCCCGGCTTCCAGGCCGCCCATGCGGCCGGCATGCAGGTGGTGCACGTGCCCAGCCGCGTGACCAAGGCGGCCTGAACCGGCGGGCCGCCGGCTCGGGTATCAGAATATTGGATACACTCGGGGACAGTCCGTTGCCCCTCGCGCATACACCCGGGGCGGCAAGGTCCCTTGCCTGCGACCGTGGCCAAAATGCCCGCCCTCCTCCCGGCCCCATCCCGCTTCCCACCCCGCCCCCTGCTCCTGAAGGCACCGGGTCACAAAAAAGGCGCACCCGGAAAGGTGCGCCCTGAAAAGATGCGGAGCCGGATTACCGTCAGCGGCGGCGCTTGACGGCGAGCTGGGCCACGGCGAAACGGACGACGCCCTCGAGGCGCTCCACTTCGGCAGGATCGAGCTTCTCCTTGGTGGCCAGGGCCTCCTGGGCGCGCGCGACGGCCTTCTCGACCGCGGACTCGTCGATGAGCTCCTCCTTCATGGCGTGCTCGGCGAGCACCGACACGCGGTCGCCCTCGACCTGGACAAAGCCACCGCCGACGGCGAGGTGCTGGACGACGCCGTTCTTGGTGACACGCAGGTCGCCGAGCTCCACCTGGGTGAGCAGGGGAATGTGGCCCGGCAGGATGCCGATCTCGCCTTCGACGGTCGGAATCACAACCGTGTCGACCGTGTCGCTGTAGACACGCGCCTCGGGGGTGACGATTTCAAGGGTGAGGGACATGGGACGGAAAGAATCGAGGAGTTGGGAGCGAGGAGTGAGGAGGAAAAGGGGAAGACCGCGCCGGATTGGCTGAGTGGCTTGGTCTTCCTGTTTGTCGGTTCCTGGCTCCTATGTTCTGCCTTGCGGATTACTTCTTACCGGAAGCGGCGATCACCTCTTCGATGCCACCCTTCATGTAGAAGTCGCCCTCGGCGACGTCGTCGAGCTGGCCGTCGAGGATCATCTTGAAGCCGCGCACGGTCTCCTTGACGGGGACGTACTTGCCCGGCGTGCCCGTGAACACCTCGGCGACCGCGAAGGGCTGAGAGAGGAAACGCTGGAGCTTGCGGGCGCGGTACACGGTGAGCTTGTCCTCGGGGGAGAGCTCATCGAGACCAAGGATGGCGATGATGTCCTGGAGGTCCTTGTAGCGCTGGAGGACGCGCTGCACCTCGCGGGCGACGGCGTAGTGCTCGTCACCGACGATGTCGGGCTGGAGGGCCTTGGACACGGAGGCGAGGGGATCGACGGCGGGATAGATGCCGAGCTCGGCGATGGAACGCTCGAGCACGATGGTCGAGTCCAAGTGGGCGAAGGTGTTGGCGGGGGCCGGATCGGTGAGATCGTCGGCGGGCACGTACACGGCCTGCACGGAGGTGATGGAGCCCTTCTTCGTGGAGGTGATGCGCTCCTGGAGGATGCCCATCTCGTTGGAGAGGGTCGGCTGGTAACCCACGGCGGAGGGCGAGCGGCCCAGGAGGGCGGACACCTCGGAACCGGCCTGCGAGAAACGGAAGATGTTGTCGATGAAGAGCAGCACGTCCTGGTTCTTCTCGTCGCGGAAGTACTCGGCCATCGCGAGGGCGGAGAGGGCGACGCGCATACGGGCACCCGGGGGCTCGTTCATCTGGCCGTAGACCAGGGCGACCTTGGACTTGCTGATGTCCTTCTGGTCGATGACGCCCGCGTCGGACATCTCGTGGTAAAGGTCATTGCCCTCACGGGAACGCTCACCCACGCCGGCGAACACGGAGAAACCACCGTGGGCCTTGGCGATGTTGTTGATGAGCTCGAGAATGACGACCGTCTTGCCCACGCCTGCACCACCGAAGGCGCCGGCCTTACCGCCCTTGATGAAGGGGCAGATGAGATCGATGACCTTGATGCCGGTCTCGAGGATCTCGGACTTGGTGTCCTGCTCGGAGAGGAGAGGGGCGGGGCGATGGATCGGGTAGCGCTTGGTGTGCGGGACCGGGCCCTTGTTGTCCACCGGGGTGCCGGTGACGTTCATGATGCGGCCGAGGACGCCCTCGCCGACGGGCACCGAGATGGGGGCGCCGGTGTCGAGGACGGGCATGCCGCGCACGAGACCCTCGGAGGAGGACATCGCGATGGCGCGGACCATGCCGGCACCGAGGTGCTGCTGGACCTCGAGGGTGAGGCTCTCCTGCTTGCCACCGACGGTGAAGTCGACGGTGAGAGCCTGATAGATGGCGGGAATGGAGCTCTCGGCGAACTGCACGTCGACGACGGCGCCAATGACTTGAGCGATCTTGCCGGTATTCATGTTTCTAAAGGCGGATTAGGTTTTTTGAAATGGGGGGTGGCGTGTGGGCGTGCCAGCTCAGCTCGAGGCGAACTGCGCGGAGGCGATTTCGAGAATTTCCTGGGTGATGCCGGCCTGGCGGGCCTTGTTGTACTCGAGCGTGAGGTCGCCGAGCAGCGTGGTGGCATTGTCCTTGGCGGTCTTCATCGCGACCATGCGGGCGCTGTGCTCGGAGGCCTTGGCCGAGAGCATGAGCTGGTGCAGGTGGCGGTTGACGTAGAAGGGCAGCAGGGCCTCGAGGACGGCCTGCGGATTGGGCTCGATCAGCATCTCGCGCTCGTCCTGGCGGGACTTGGCGGCGGCGGTGCCGGTCTCGATGGAGTCGAGGAACTCGCGCAGGCTGCCGAGGGGCAGCACGGGGCGGCACATGGGCTCCTGGACGAGGGTGTTCTTGAAGCGCGGATAGAGCACCTCGACGGTGTCCACCTCGCCGGCGAGGAACTTGGCCACCATGAACTCGGCGACGGCCTTGACCTCGGAGAAGCCCACGCGGTCGGTGACGGGGAAATCGGCGATCAGGTCGCGGCGCGTGCGGGCGAGGAACTGCGAGCCCTTGCGGCCGACGGCGACGTACTTGACGGGCGTCTTGATCTCGGCGACGAGCTTGAAGAGGTTGGCGTTGAGGGGACCGCAGAGGCCCTTGTCGGTGGTGACGAGGATGACGCCGCGGGTCTTGACCTCACGCTTCACGAGGAAGGGGTGGGTGGACTCGTCAACGCGTGACGAGAGGGCGGCGAGCATGTCGGCCAGAAGTTGGGCGTAGGGGCGGCCGGCGAGGGCCGCGTACTGCGCCTTCTTCATCTTCGAGGCGGCGACCAGCTCCATCGCCTTGGTGATCTGGCGCGTGTTCTTGACCGACTTGATGCGGCGCCTGATGTCGCGTGTTGAGGCCATTGTGAAGGGGGACGGATCTGGGAGTTAGAAGAGAGGAGCTGGGTGAAGGGGCAGCGTGGCGTGCGGGTGTTGAGGCCGTTGCGGGTGTCTGCTTTTTCGGTGTTCCAGCTCCTGTGTTCCGGCTTGGGACTCAGGCCTTGAAGGAGGCTTTCCACTCCTCGAGGGACGCCTTGAGCTCGGTCTCGATCTCGGCGTTGAGGGCCGCGTTGACGCGGATCTTGTCGAGAAGGGGCTGCTTGCGGGTGGTGAGGAACTCGCGGAGGTTGGCGGCGGCTGCGACGACCTTCTTCACGTCGATCGGGTCGAAGTAGTTCTTCTGCATGCCCCAGAGGACGGCGGCCTGAAGCTCGATGGCGATCGGGTTGAGCTGGGGCTGCTTGAAGAGCTCCACGATGCGGGCGCCGCGGTCGAGGGTGGCCTTGGTCTTGGCATCGAGGTCGGAACCGAACTGGGCGAAGGCGGCGAGTTCGCGGAACTGGGCGAGC
>JAHFTI010000580.1 GCA_023265535.1 Opitutaceae bacterium | reverse complement strand
CTGGTGAAACATGTCGGTGAGAGCCATCATCGTCGTGGCACTCGTTACACCGCCTATTACGAATTCACGACGGAGGACAAGGTCCTGGGGACCGGTTCCTGTGCCACGCGCAAGGGCGCGGAGGGCAAGACGCTCAAGGTGGTTTACCTGAAGGCCAGGCCTTCAGTGAACCGGCCGGACCAGGCTTGGTACGGCGTCTGGCTTCTCTCGGCCTACGGTGCCGGCGGCTTCCTCCTCTGCCTCTGGGGGGCGCGCGTCTTTCTGCGCCGTCCCAAGCGGCTTGGAGGCTATCCTGCGGGCGACGGCGCCTTGCATGCGCCCCAGTCGGGCGGCGACCTGCATGCCGCCCCCGCGGGCAAGCATTGGCGCAACCGCTGGGGCATCACCTGCCTCCTTGCCCTGGTGCTGAGCGGGGCGCTGATCGTGCTCTGCCTTGCCAGTGTGTCGGATGCCGCCACCCCGCTGTGGCGCCTGGGTGGCGCCGCCGCCCCCGCCTCGGAGGGCTCCACGCCGCCTGCCGAGGGCAGCGAACCCGCGGCGGCAGCGATTCCCGCCCCCACGGAGACCCTCACGGCTGCGCAGCTGGGCGCCACGCCCGGCAACGCCGCCAACGCCAGCCTCTTCGGCTTCGACAAGGATTCCCTCTATGTCGGACTCTGGCGCGACTACAACAACGCCGCCGCCCCCGCCCCCGGCCTCTATCGCATGAACCTCGCCGACGGCGCCGGACGCGCCCCGGTGGGCAAGCTTTCCCAGACCGAAGCCATCTACCAGGGCGTCAACGTGCTCGACGGCTGGGTCTATTACCTCGCCATGCAGGGACTCAACCGCGTGCGCGTCGACGGCACGGGCCACAAGCAGCTGACCGAGGATCACATCAGCTGGTTCTGCGTCGCGGGCAACTGGATCTATTTCCAGAAGAAATACGACCGCGAGCGCATGTGGCGCATGAAGGTGGGCGGCGGCGGGGCGACCCGCCTGACCGAGGAGGAGGTCGGCGTGGCCAGCGTCTCCACCGACGGGCGGATCTACTACACGAACAAGACCGACGGCGGTCGCGTGTATTCAAGAAACCATGACGGCAGCGCGCGCAGGAAGCTCAGCGAGCGCACCGCAAGCGCGCTGGTGGCCGAGGGCGGCACGCTCTGGTTCGTCGACGGGGAGAGCGGCCAGCTCTGCCGCATGGGCACCGATGGCGGCAGCCCCGAGACCATCGTCGAGGACAAGGTCACCAACATCAATGTCAGCCGCGACCGCGTGTACTTCAGCCGCAGCGGCGGCATCGCGCGCTGCAGGTTCGACGGCTCCGAGCTGGAGCCGGTCGCACGCGGCGACGAGATCTGGCAGTTCCTGCTCCATGGCGGCCGCGTGTATTTCCGCAATGGCGACGACAAGACCATCCGGAGCGTGGCCGAGGATGGCTCCGATCCGCGCAGCTTCTAGCACGACCTTTCGTTTTCCTAAGAGGAGAAGCATCATGAAGATCCCAGCCAGGGGCATCGCCCTTCTCGGCCTGGCCTTGCTGGCCTGCGCCTTCCTCCGTGCCCAGGCGCCCTCCGGGGCAGCCGCCCCCGCGACCGCACCCGCCCCGGCCAGGCAGGCCTCAGCCAAGCCGCTGCCCACCGCAGAGGCCAAGCTCATGGCGCTGCTGGACCGCACCTCCGAGAGGCTGAAAGCCGTCAGCGACCGCTTCGGCCCGGGAAGCGACGCCACCGAGCGCAGCCGCGTGAAGCTCAGCGACTCCGAGGCCGCCCTCGTGAGCGAAGCCTGCGCCGAGTTCTTCAAGGCCATGGCCAACTCCTCCGACGGACCCTCGCTCGACCGCCTCGACCTGCAGCGTTTCCGCAACAACTTCAGCGGCGGCATGCCCGCCTGGAACCAGCGTTACCTCGCCGTCGAGCGCGCCCTCATGATGGGGCGCGCGCAGATCGTGAAGGACCTGTGGATGGAGACGCTCACCGACTACATCAACCAGCATCCCGACAAGGCCGCCCTCATCATCGGTGAGATCGACATCGGTTCCTGGATCGACATGAAGCTCAACAGCCTCTCGTTCCCGGGCGACATCGACTTCTCCTCGGCGGCGGTCGACGTGAACGTGAACCAGGACATCGTCTCGCTGTTCAACAGGAAATTGGTGGGCCGCACCGGCCTCGACATGATCCAGGCGGATGCGCTCTGCACGGCGCACGGCTCGGCCAGCCAGCACGTCTTCATCGGCGACTGGGGCAAGGCCTATGCGGAGATGGAGTTGCTGCGCCCCGGCGCGATCGTGAAGATCTTGGAGCGCGAGCCCGTGGCCGCAGGACAGCATGTGGGTCGCCTGAAGCTCGACGCCAAGGGGCGCCCCACGCTCAAGCCCATGCCCGGCCCGCAACTCTTCTGGGAGGTGGCCTTCGCCAAGGGGCAGGCCATCGAGGAGCCCAAGTTCGACATCACGAAGGAGCCGATGACGACGCTCGAGATGTGGCGCCACGAAAAGCACGACATCAGCCAGGGGCCCTTCTCGGACGCCGACAAGCTGATGAAGGTGATGAAGTACCTCGAGCGTTCGTACTACGTGAACGAGAAGGCGCTCGCGGCGCACCGCGGCAAGATGCCGGGAGGCGATCCGGACCTGATGCAGTTCGCGGTGGACATGGTCGACGCCAAGCGCCGCAAGCTCAGTGGCGCCGAGATCGACAGGCTCGTGTCCAACTACGCGCAGACGCGCCTCGGCGAGACGCTCTCCAGCGGGAACTACGGGGAGATCGTGACGCGCATCGAGGCCCAGGCGCAGACCGCCATGCTCGACAACGCCGCACGCTCCGTGGCCTGCCGCCTCAAGCAGATGTCGACCATCAACGACGAGGCCGAGCGCAGCGCCGAGCTGCAGAAGTTCTGGTGCGACCTCGACACCGAGATGGCCGCGATCCGGGAGAACCACCTCCCC
>JAHFTI010000579.1 GCA_023265535.1 Opitutaceae bacterium | reverse complement strand
CGGACGCGAAGGGGGGACAGCAGGCGCAGCAGCTCAGAGGACCCGATTGGCGCGGATGACCGACTGGTACCATTCGTAGCTGGCCTTGGGGGTGCGGCGCTGCGTGTCGTAGTCCACGCGCACCAGTCCGAAGCGCTTGGCATATCCCTCCGCCCACTCGTAGTTGTCCATGAAGCTCCACGGAAAGTATCCGACAATCGGATACCCCTCCGCCGCCGCGCGCTGCACGTTGCGCAGGTAGGCGCGCAGGTACATGATGCGGTCCGTGTCGAGCACCAGGCCCGAGGGCTGCGGCATGTTGCCGTCGGGGCAGCCGTTCTCGGTGATGAGGATCGGGAGGCGCGTGAGGCCGGTGGTCTCACCCACGAGGCGCGTTCCCCAGTAGATCGACTCCGGCACATGGTTGAGCCAGGAGATGTTCATCTTGGGATAGGCCGCGTAGGAGGGCACCCGCTCATAGCCGGCGGGGGTGGCGGCGGCGCGCACATAGGTGCCGGAATAACAGTTGAAACCCAGGATATCCAGGGGCTGCGCGATCAGGCGCATCTCCGAGTCCGTGAAACGCGGGGCGCTGTCGCGGCGCGCCTCCAGCCAGGCCTCCGGATAACGGCCCGTGAGCAGGGGCATGAGGATGGCGCCGTTGGACTCGTCCTCGACGAAGGCCTTGCGCGCTGCCGCCACGTGCTCGGGGGTCTCGATGATCGGCACCAGGGCGCTGTAATTCTCGGCGAGGCCCACGCTGCAACGGCCGGGCGAGGCGGCCCGCAGCGCCTGGCAGGCCTTGCCGTGAGCGAGGAGCACGCGGTGCACGAGCTGACGATGCAGTTGTTTGCTCGCAAGCTGGATGCCGGGCGCATGTTTGCCGGGCTTGTCCACGCTGTAGCCACCGCGCGCCGCGAACGTCTGGATTTCGTTGAGGGTCAGCCAATGCCGGATACGGTCCCCCAGCCTGCCCGCCATCAGCGAGGCATAGTCCGCAAAATCGTCGACCACGCGGTCGTTCTCCCAGCCAGCATAGGCGTCCTGCAGCGCCTGGGGAAGGTCCCAATGGTAAAGCGTGGCATGCGGCGTGATGCCGTGTTTTTGCAGCGTGTCGCACAGGCGCCTGTAGAAATCCAGGCCCTTCTCATTCACCCGCCCCCTGCCCTCAGGCAGCACGCGAGACCAGGAGATGCTGAAACGGTAATGCTTCACGCCCAAATCGGCCATCAGCCGCAGATCCTCCTCCATGCGGTGGTAGTGGTCGCAAGCCACGTCGCCCGTGTCCCCGTTGAGGGTCCTGCCCGGCGTCCTGCTGAAGCTGTCCCAGATGCTCGGCGTGCGCCCGTCCTCCGCAGCCGCGCCCTCGATCTGGTACGAAGCCGTGGCTGCGCCCCACCAGAAGTCAGCTGGGAAAACGCCGCCGGCAAGCTCAGGGCGCGGGGTCAGGCCGCCCGCGGGGGCAGCGCCCGAAGGCTTTTCACTGCCCTGCGCCGGAAGCCTGGGTGCAAGCGCGGCGGCCGCAAGAAGAGCGGAGCCGCCGATGAAGGCCCTGCGTGAGCTGAGGCGGGAATCGTTCATGGGAGTAAGGGATGCGGTGTGGGGTCTGTCCCGGTCGGGGGGGGACCGGGAACAACGCCATTAAAACCGCAGCGCCCCCGGGCCGCAAGGGACTGCTTATTACCCGATCGGGGGATGGCGGCCAAAAGGTAAAGCGTGACCCCTTCCCCCAAAAAATAGGCCCCGGGGAGCATCGCTCCGCGGGGCCTGCAAAACGGCATGGATTCCGGCAGGGGCTACTTGCCCGCGCGCTCGCGCAGGTGGGCCAGCCAGGACTCCAGGCTGGTGACCTTGCCCGCCTTCGTCCAGGCGAAGCCCGTCCTCCAGCTCACGGTGCCCTTCTCGTCGGGTTTCATGAACACGAGCAGGTGCTCATGCCCCTGGCCATGGGGGAGCCGGCGGATGCCCGTCACGCGGCCGGGGGCCACCGCGATGCCGGTGCCTGTATCCACTCCGTCAATACTCTCCCATACCGCCGCCACGCCCGCCTGGGCGTCCTCGACGAAACGCGGGGCCGGGCCCTGCGTGTAGAGCCCCGCCGCGCACTCGAGGTCCGAGGGCTTGCACCCCTTGACCCGGAACAGCGAGCTGACCTCGACCGTCTGCTGGCCCTTGCGCAGCACGAAGGTGCGCAGCTCCGTCACGCGCAGGCCCTCGGTCTCCGGGTAGCGGTAGGTCACCGTGAACCTGGCGAAGTCCGGCGTGGTGTCATAAAGCTGGGGATCCTCATAGGTGTCGGCGATCACGAGCTTGCCCTTGATCCAGAGGCCCAGGCCACCGCAGCCCAGCGAATCGGCCACCTTGTAGGTGTCGTAACCCTCGCCATGGTCGGTGTGGTAGCTGACACCCTGGGTCTTCTCCAGGGAATACCAGCGGTCGAGCACCGGCTTGTCGGTGCGCTTGAACCAGCAGTCGATGCCGCTCGCCTCCACGCCGCTGCGCAGGGCGGGCCCGTAGATGCGGAAGGCCACCAGGTCATTCTCGAAGGCAAGGTCGTCCTTGCGCTCGGGCACGAGGCGCGCGTAGGCGCGCGGCTGCGTGAGCTGCGAAAGCGCCTCGGCCTTGGCCACGAAGGCCTTCTGGTCCGCCACCGGCTTCGCGCCGCCCAGGTAACGGATCATCTCCGAGCCCGCCAGCAGCAGCGCACCCGTGCCATAGTCCTGGCGCGATTCGGCGCCCACGGAGTCCGGCGCCAGGCCGATGCGCTGCACATAGCCGACATAGCCGTCCGGACGCACCCGCGTCTCAAGCCCGCGCCAGCCGCGCAACGCGGCCTGTTTCACGGTCTCCCCGCTGAGCAGCCCATGGTTGAGCCCCCAGGTCAGGCCGAAGACATAGAAGCCGCTCGCGCTGGTCTCGCCGATGTCGACATGCTTGGGATCAAGCAGGTTCGG
>JAHFTI010000578.1 GCA_023265535.1 Opitutaceae bacterium | reverse complement strand
CCGCCAAGGCCCTCACCGGCGCGGCCCAACCCGGCCGCACCTACGAGCTCGCCGGCGACCAGGCCTACACCCTCGCCGAGCTCGCTGCCGAGCTCTCCCGCCAGGCCGGGAAGACCATTCCCTATGTGAACATTCCCGAGGCCGACTACCGCGCCGCCCTCCTCGGTGCCGGCCTGCCAGACTGGCTCGCCTTGGGCCTCGCCAGCTGGGACACCGGCGCCTCCCAAGGCGCCCTCTTCGACTCCAGCCGCCAGCTCAGCGCCCTCCTCGGCCGCCCGACCACGCCGCTGGCAGCCGTGGTCGCCGAAGCGCTCAGAAACTGAACGCCGCGCACAACATGGGATTGCCTGCAAGCGCTTGCGCAGCAGGCTCTCGGGAACTTCGCCAGGGGCGGCCCACCCGCCCCACCCCGCGAAGTCCCCTCCCATGGACCTCCTCCCGCGACCCATCCTCCTGCTTCTCCTCTGCTGCACCTACGGCCTGCTTACCCTTCCTGGCCAAGCCGGCGCACCCCTGAAGGGCACAAGGAGCCCAGTCGCCTTCCACATTGCCCTCTATTTCTCTCCCACACCCAAGACAGACCCCCAGAGACTCCTCGCGGACCTCATCGAAAAAGCCGCACCGGAACTGAGCGCCGCCGGGGCGTCGGCCAAGGCCGACGACATCACCGTGGGCAGCGACTGGGTGCCCCTCACGGAGTACCCTCCCCTGGCGCCAAACTCGTACCGCCATTTTGCAATCGGCGTCACCCAGGACATGGACGAGCCGATCTCACGCTCGCAGCGCGTCCTGGTTCTCCATTTTGCCGCCCCGGGTGAAAAGGCCCTTCGCGCCAACCAGATTGCCTGCTCCCTGATTTCGCAACTCGCGGCCTCCACCGGAGGGCTCCCCTGGGACGAGGAATGCCGCCAGCTCTATTCCCCCGAGAAATGGAAGCAACACAGGGTCGACACCTGGCAGGGCCCGCTTCCCGACATGCGCTCCCAAGTCACGATGCACGCCTACAGGAACCCCACCCTGGTGCGCCTGATCACGCTCGGAATGAAAAAGTTCGGCCTCCCGGACCTTTGCATCGCAGAAGTGCCCTCCAGCAACACCCGCGCCGCCGGCAACCTCATCAACGCCTGTCTCCAGTCACTGGTCGAGGGCAACTGGCCCGAGAAAGGACGCTTCACGCTCGTTCTGGCGGCACTCAGGCACGACAAGGTGCGTGAGTCAGCCCTTGAGAACCCACTCGAAAAGGCCACGGGGCGACTGGTGCTCAGCTTCAGGAATGCCCCTCCCGAGGAAGGCGATCCGACCAACCGCCTGTGGACACCCGACTTCCCCGAGTTCAGTGCCTCCACCTTCACCGAGCGCCTTGAACTGGGCACAGCCTCCCTTTACGGGAGCGAGGAAAAGGTTCTGATGAGCAGGAAGGATGACCCTGAAATGAAGGCCGCCCGCGAGCGGGCCCACAGGGACTTCATGGCCAAGCTTCCATCGCTGCAACGCCCCTTCGCCCCCAATGAGCGCATCATCGTGAAGGCGCCCTTCTCAGTGAGCGAAGGCACCGAATACATGTGGGTCGAGGTGCTCCATCTCAAGGAAGACACCCTTGAGGGCGTGCTCATCAACGACTCCCTCTACGACACCCGCCTGCGCACCGGCCTACGTACCACGGTGCGCTACGCGGACGTGTATGACTATCTCCACTACAAGGCGGATGGCACGGAAGAGGGTAACGAGACCGGCAAGATCCTGGAAAAACGCGGCAAGTGAGACGCCCCGCGTGCGCCCCCCCCCAGCCCATCCTCCACAAGAGGGTGGGCTTTGTTTTGCCGGTCCCTCCCGCCCCGCCCTCCCCATGTAGTTTCCCTACTGCGAAGCATACAGCCGCATTCTGGGGGAAACCACTAGCCGCTTTCGAATCGCAATCGGCGAAGCTGCGCCTACGCTCTGCCTCAACAAAAAGTAACGGCACTGCGACGGGGCCACCCCATATTGTCCCGAGCGCCCGGAGCGCTGCCACACTCCAACACTTCAATTGAGTTAGTTCAAAACCCCAAGCTCACTCAGCTGCTAAACTCATCCAGGGCATCACCCTGATCGCTGCCTCCCACCTGGTCCGCACGCAGGCCCCCCGCGCCTGCAAACGCTCCCTACCCTGACGCCTAGCGTCACGTCCGCGCGCACCGACCCGGGTCATGCTTCCTGAAAAGGACTGCCATGCCTCAAGTCATCTTTGACGAAAATGAATGCAAGGCCTGCAAGCTTTGCATCACCGTCTGCCCTCCGAAGGTCCTGAAGGTGGACTCCACCCGCGTCAACCGGCGCGGCTACAACCCCGTCATCCTCTACAACCCCTCCGCCTGCATCGGCTGCGGCAGTTGCGCCAAGATGTGCCCGGACTCCGTCATCACCGTGCTCAAATAGGACACCCATCATGGCAAGAGAACTCATGAAGGGCAACGAAGCCATCGCCGCGGCCGCGATCAACGCCGGCTGCCGCCATTTCTTCGGCTACCCCATCACCCCCCAAAACGAGATCCCGGAGTACATGTCCCGCGAGCTCCCCAAGATAGGAGGCACCTACGTGCAGGCCGAATCGGAGGTCGCCGCCATCAACATGGTGTACGGCGCCGCCGGTGCCGGCGCCGGTGTGCTCACCTCCTCCTCCAGCCCCGGCATCAGCCTCATGCAGGAGGGCCTTTCCTATATCGCCGGCGCCGAGCTTCCCTGCGTCGTCGTCAACATCATGCGCGCCGGCCCCGGCCTCGGCGGCATCCAGCCCTCCCAGGGCGACTACTTCCAGGCCACCAAGGGCGGCGGCCACGGCGACTACCACCTCATCGTGCTCGCCCCCGCCTCCGTCCAGGAGGCCGTCGAGCTCACGCAGGAGGCCTTCGACCTCGCCGACCGTTACCGGACGCCCGTCATGATCCTCGCCGACGGCATGATCGGACAGG
>JAHFTI010000577.1 GCA_023265535.1 Opitutaceae bacterium | reverse complement strand
AACGACGGGCGCGAAGCGCCCGCGCGAGAGCCCTGTGTTAACCCGTTCGCCCCGTAGTTCCGTAGCCGAAGCGGTTGGCTCCCCACCCCCTACCCACTTTCCGCGCTTCACGATCGCGATATCGCGCCACGGGTGTTGCCTACTCCTTGAGCCGGAAGGCGGACGGTTGGAGTCCCATGAGGGCGAGGATCTGCTCGTGGAGGGCGCCGAGTTCCGGCTCGAAGACCTGCACGAGGGTGTCTCCCTTGCGTAGCCGGTGGCGCTGGAGGGGGCCGAAGAAGTCGAGGATGCGCTCGGTGCTGGGGGCGCTGCACTTGCGGGCCTCGGGGTAGAGGGGGAGGGTCTCGATCTTCTCGCGGGCCATGCCGCGGCGGACCTCGCGCTCGATGAGGGCGTGGACCAGCAGGGCGACGAAGTAGAGGAAGAGCAGGGCCTCGATGCGGCTGACGTTCTTCAGCCACACGGGGGCGAGGTCCTGGACGGACTTGAGTTGCTCATGACGCTTCTCGAGCTTGGGCTGGAACTTGTAGGCCTCCAGGACCTGGCGGAGGGAGAGGTCGCGGCAGTTGGTGATGAGGGGGAACATGCCGTCGGTGCGGGCGTCGGCCTCGACGACGTCGTCGCGGACGCGGGCGACGACGGAGAACAGCGTCTTGGTCCTGCGGACGTAGCGGGTCCTGGGGCCCGGGTGTCCGCGCTTCTCCTGACGGAAGACGGGCTCGACGCGCTCGGAGACCTCGGCGCGGACCCATCTCTCGGCGCCGGCGTCCTTGAGCGCCCTGGCGGCGGCCTCCTCGACCTTCTCGCGGAGTTTGAGGCGACAGCGCTTGCCCTGGAGCCTGGTCTCAAGGCGCTCGATGGCCATCCATGCCCTCTCGATGCGCGCCTGTCGGCCGTTGGCGTCCTCGGCGGCCATGAGGGAGTTCCAGACCCAGACGATGCGGTAGCCCTCCTTGGAGGGGAGGTCGGCCTCGACGACCTTCCAGACGTCCTCGGGCCCGGAGAGTCTGCGGGGGTTGGGGCGGCGGATGGCCTCCTCCCAGGGGGGCTCGTGGACCTGGACGAACTTCCGGAACCAGCGGTCCTCGCGCCGGTTGCGGGGCAGCACGGTGATGAAGCGGCCGCCGTGGCGGGCGATGTGGGCGAGGCTGGCGCGGGAGCAGAGCTTGCAGTCGGCGACGTAGAGGAAGTCCGGGCGGCCGGCGAGGACGCGAAGCGTGTCCCAGGTGTCGATGTGGGTGGCGACGTCGGCGGTGTTGCCGTCCATGGCGCGGTAGTGGATGGGGACGGCACCGTCGGCGGAGACGGTCAGGACGAAGAGGAGCTGCTTGAGGTCGGGACGGTGGTCCTTGTTGTGGCCGTAGGTGACCTCGAGGGTGGGCTTGCCGCGGACGAGGCTGCCATCGGCCGAGCGATAGTCGCCGGTGAGGGTGAGGGTGGTGGAGTCGTTGTGGAGCTGGTCGAGGTCGACCTCGTACTCGCGCAGCGCCCGCAGGACCAGCTCGGTCATGAGGACGGCGCGGTCGGCATCGAAGAGGCGGTCGAGTGCCCGGCCGACCCGGTCGTCGTTGAGGGCGGCGGCGTCCCCGGGCTCGATGCCGAGGAGGGAAGCCTCCACCGTGGAGGCCCACTCGTGAAGCGTGTAGACGGGCTGGCGGTCGTGGAGGGCGATGTTGCGCAGCAGCACGCCGAGGGAGCGAGCGGCCGGCAGCTGGCCGCGGTCGGGGATGGCCGCGGAGAGCAGGCGGTCGACGCCGAGGCGGTCGAGGACGGCGTCGACGAGCGGGAGGCCGGCGACGCGGCGGGACTCGAGGCCGAGGGTGGATTCCACTTGACGGCCCTCCGGACGGTCTGTAGTATTACTGACCGACACGGAGGCGTCAAGGACAAAGTCCATGGCCGAGAGCAAGGCGAAGGCGAAGTACGAGGCGGTGAAGGAGGAGATCCGCTCCCTGGGCTGGGCACGGCCGGGGTGCGTCACCCGTCGCTACACAACCTGCGGCAACCCCTCATGCCGCTGCATGGCCGTACCCCCGGAGCCCCACGGCCCCTACTACCAGTGGTCTCACAAGATCCACGGCAAGACCCTGAGCCTGCGCCTGACCGACGAGCAGGCCCGCCTATGCCGCGAGTGGGCGGCCAACTACAAGAGGCTCAGGAAGCTCGTCCGACGGATGGAAGCCCTCTCGCTTCAAGAGACGGGCCGCACCCTTGGCGCGATATCGCGATCGTGAAGTGCGGAAAGTGGGTCATCCTGTGCGATGTTGTCGGTTTTCAGACCCAGCTTGGCGATGTTGGCCAGGGCGTGGGCCAATGGGGGCTGCGGGAAGGTGACTCGGAGAGCCGGATTCCTGTCCATGAATTACGTAGAGCTCGCACTGGAGTTGATGAGGTGGGATGTCTGCGTCAGGCAGTCGAACGTCAGTAGGCACATCTTGTAGATCGCGTGTCGTTCTGCAACCAGGATTGTCGGCCAGTAGGGCGATTCGCGAAGTGTGTCGAGGGACGCAGGAGCATACCGCACCACCGACGAGAGATGGAACAGCATCAGGAAGAGAGGGATTTCCTCTGGTGCCACAATAGGGTGAGTCCGTGATGGTATGAACTGACAGGATCCCATCGAGGCAGAAGCAGAGAAGCAGAGAAGATACGGCCGAATGATATCGTGAATCGTGCGGTCATTCTCGATCAACGACTCCAGGGGGCCGCTGGCAAAGTTAACTTGATCATAGCCCGGGAACGGTGGGTTCGGCACCTTCGACAGTTCAAGTTCTCCCGTAAGTTGGGTCCTTATCGTCCCTTGACCCTTGACCCACTCGATATCCGGAGGGAGAACCGAGAGTGGCTCATCGCTCAAACCACAGTACTGCAACAGGAGCTTCTTGGAGGAATTGACCACCTCAGTTCCCAGGAGGACGGCCTGCAGAGCACTATGCGTCTGGCCCGTCGC
>JAHFTI010000088.1:7855-10884 GCA_023265535.1 Opitutaceae bacterium | reverse complement strand
CTCGATCCCGATCGCCTGTTCCCCTCGAATTTCAATTGGCTCCAACGCTCCTGCGAGGGGAACAGGCGATCGGGATCGCTGCTTGAATTGCGGTATTCCTCGGCGGCCGACACGCGGAGCATGCCCAGCGAGGTGATGTATTGGATGAAGGAGTTGGGGAATGTGGCATCGCCGGAAAAGTCCGGGCCCTCGCTGAGCCTGAGGGACGCGATCTCCACCGCCTTCAGGTCATCGACCTGCACCACCGTTGAGCCGCTCTCTGAGAAGAACACAAAGGCCGTTCCCGCGTTGCCGGGTTTGTCCGGGCTGAGTTCGTAGCGTTCGCGCAGGCCGGGGTCGCGCAGCACCGCACTGATGTCCTCCTGGAGCTCCGCCTGCTCCGTCTCGAGCAGGTCAACGACCTGGTATTCGAGCTTTTGGGCGTTGCGCTTGCGGAAGATGAGCGTGCCGTCGTCGTAGAGGACAAACACGGGCACCTGGGTGGACTTCATGGAGACCTCTCCGTACTCAAAGGCGGCCGCGACCGGGCGGCCCGGGTCCTTGCCTCCTGAGCAGGCAGCGAGAAGGCCGAGGAGGGGAAGCAGCAGGAACAGGGTGAATGGTTTCATCGTGTGTCAGGGGACGGACGTCGTTTGCGCGGGCATCCCATGCTACAGACGTGCAGGAAGGCAATTCATTAGGCCGCCTGTGCGAAATTCTGCCGTCGCGCGTACCGGGGCCTTCCGGCGCAGGCGGCCTTGTCTTCTGGACAGGCCCGCCCCTCACATGCATCCTGCCAGCCTTATGGCATCCCTCTACGAACAGCTCCGTGCGGACATCGTCACCTCCATGAAGGCGCGCGACAGTGTATCCACCACGGCATTACGCACTGCCGACGCCGGCATCAAGCGCGCCGCCATGGACGCGAACAAGGAGATCGACGACGCCCTCGTGATCGCCACCCTGCGCAAGGCGGTCAAGAACCTGACTGACGCCAACATCGATTTCCTGAAACACGGCCGCAACGACCTGGCTGACGCGAACCTCGTTGAGATCAAGCTCCTCGAGAAGTACCTGCCCCAGGGCCTCGATGCCGCCAAGGTGGAGGCCCTCATCAACGAGGCCATCGCCGAGACCGGCGCCAAGACTCCCAAGGAGATGGGCAAGGTCATTGGCGCCCTCAAGAAGCGCCCCGAGGCCTCCTTGATCGACTTCGCCGTCGTGAGCAAGCTGCTCCAAGGCAAGCTCGCCGGTTGATAAAAAGCCCGCCCAGTCGGCGGGCTTTTTCATGGGATGCGGCCAGCAGGGACGCCTGTGGGCCTGCGAAGGTGATCGGGGCTCGGCCAAGGGGCCGGGCCTGGTTCATTTGAGGGGCAGCGAGACGGAGATGCCGCCGCGGATTTCGCCCGGCTCGTAGCCCTCCATCTTGTGGCCGTAGGGCGCATCGGTGCCGACGGGGTTGCCGTGGCATGTGAGGCAGGCCTGCTTGATGTAGATGGGCTTGAGGTAGCGGTACTGGCTGGGCTGGGCCTCTCCCACGCCCTTGTCCACTTCCCAGTTTGCTCCGGACACCTTGGTGAGCGAGGCGGTTTCCCAGGCGTCGGGCTTGTTGTAGTGGTTGCGGGCACCGAATTCGCCCTTGCCCAGGGTGGTCTGCTTGATGGCCACGCCGGTCTTGCTGAGGAAACGATCGGCACACAGGCGGCCGAAGATGGCGGGAATGAACTTCTTCATCTTGGTCGAGCCGTCCTTCTCGGTGTTGATCGCGGGCTGCACCTTGGCGCAGTGGTCACGACCCGCCTGGAGCAGGCCTGCGAGTGCGGCTGAGATGAGTTCCGGGCTCCTGCTGCCGGCAAGTTGGGTGACGTCGACGTTGTGCGCGAAGCCCCGCTGCACTTCCTTGAGGAACATTTCGGCCGTGAGGGCCGGGTTCTTGATGCTCCCGTCGGGGGCCGTGTTGATGAGCCCCTGGTTTTCAGTGAGGATCTCGCTCATCGAAAGGCGGAGTTGGTCGACGTACCATTGGCCGTCGTGTTGGGGTTGGGCGGCTCGCAGAGAGGGCATCACGCCGAGCAGCATGCAGAGTAGGAGACCGAGCGGGCTTTTCATGGATGGCGGGGACAAGATTACCAAGGGATTCAACTGCACCCTTCGCACTGCGGCGCAGCATGAAATGAATTCATCAGGATCGGCGCACATGGCCGATTCTTGAGCCATCGTCCTGCCTCAGTCCGTCCCGGTGCGTTTCAATTGCTCCGCTATGATGCCCGAGGAGCGTTCCGCCGCAAAAAGGTACTCCTTGATGCGCCACATGCGCCAGGCGAGGGCGTGGCGTTGGGTCCATTCCTGCTTGATCTTGAACTGGTCGGTTTCGCCGCGTTCACCGCGGTACCAGATTTCCGCCTGCATTTCCTTGATCTGGTCCTTGAGTTCCGCGGCCAGGTGGGCACTTCCCTTTTCGGCGATGAGGGCCTGCAGGGTGCGCACGATGGCGCTGGGATCCGCGGCGTCACCCAAGCGCTCCGCAAGCTCGTCCCGGTTCTGTGTCGTGAAGTGCAGGATGCTGTCCACTCGCGACTTCAGCACGCCCTTCTGCCAGCGTTCCTCCAGCACCCGGAGTTCCTCGGGGGAGGGAAAATGTTGTGCCAGGGGATCGCTTTCGGGGTGCATGGTGGCGTGGCGCTGACGGAAAGCTGCCCAATTTGCCGCGAAGTGCGAGATTTGTGCGGAGTACTAATCTTATAATCAGGTCACGGAATCGAGGTGAAGGGAGTGCATTATGGGCGCTATCAATGCAGGAGCACACCCAGGGATAGCCGGTTTGTTCATGGAAAGGTGCCCAGATGTGCATGTTCACCGCAGCTTCACGTTCCCACGGGAGACCTGGCTGGTGCCCGTGGGGGATCGCCTATTGTGTAGGTGGGACCTCCACGGATTTCATCCCTCACCGGGGGCTTCGGCCTGCCCCTGGCCCTGAAAATCAGAAACCCCGTAACTCACTGGGAGCTACGGGGTTCTTAGAATGGTGGCTCAGACCGGAATCGAACCGG
>JAHFTI010000088.1:0-7845 GCA_023265535.1 Opitutaceae bacterium | reverse complement strand
CCTCTACCAACTGAGCTACCGAGCCATTCGGGAAAGGAGGCGGAGAAAAGTGTTTCGGGGGAGGCTCGTCAACGGAATTTTCCGAATTTTCTCAGAATGTTTTCAGCGGCGCGCCGGGGGCCCGATGGAGCCGCGCAGGACGATCTCCGTGTTGAAGATCACGGGCGCGATCATCTCGTGCTCGGCATGGCTGTGGGCGTGGTGCAGCTTGATACGCTCCAGGAGGATATCCACGGCCTTGCTGCCCATCAGGCGCAGCGGCTGTCGCACCGTCGCCAACTGGGGCACGGTGGTGCGTGCGGCGAGGGCGTCATCGAAGCCGCAGACCGACACATCCTCGGGGACGCGCAGGCCGCGTGCCGAAAGCGCCTCGAGCGCACCCACGGCAATGCTGTCGCTGCCACCAAAGATCGCGTCCGGCAGGAGCGCCTCGGAGTGCTTCGAAAGCCAGGAGTCCAGCGCCAGGCGTGCGTGCGGCACCGAGAAGTGTGCCTCGACGAGCAGGTCCGGATCGAAGGCCAGGCCGCTGTCCTTGAGGGCGCGCTTGTAGCCTTCGATGCGGCGCTCCGCACCCACCAGGCCCTTGCGTCCGCTCAGGTGCATGATGCGCTTGTGCCCGAGCGAGGCGAGGCAACGCACCATGTCATAGGCGCCGGTCTCCTCGCTGCTCTCCAGACTGACGATGTTGTGCGCCTGGGTGTTGGGGTGCAGCGCAACGAAGGGCGTGTGGTCGGGCAGTGACTCGGCCACCTCATGCGAGAAAGTCGGACCGACCAGGATCAGTCCGTCGATGCGCCCATCGCAGAAACCCGTGATGCGGGCTGCATCCTGGTTCCAATCCTGCAGGGTGAAGACGGTCGTGGTCTGGCCTTGGCGGGCTGCGGCCTCGATGATGCCGTTGAAGGCCTCGAGGAAGTAATAGTTGAGCTCGCCTCCCTCCAGCACCACCGCCACGCCGATGGTGTTCATGCGGCGGTTCGCCAGGGCGCGCGCAGCCACATTGGGGCGGTAGCGCAGGTTCGCCGCCGCCTCGATGATGCGTGCGCGCGTCTCGGGCGAGATACGCGAGGACGTGCGAGCCCCGTTCAGCACGGCTGAAGCCGCCATGGCGGAGACGCCGGCGGCTTTGCCCACGTCAGCCAGGGTGGCTGCGCGGACGGTTTTCTTTCGGGGGCTACGTGGCATTGCGGAAATTAATCCGCGATCGTTAGAGTGATTCGCTCCGCACCGCAAGAAGGACTGATGATGACGCCTTCCTTTGCTTGTGAGATTGTTGCACCTGCGACCTCGGAGACCTTCTGCACGCCCATGAGCTGCACGGACCACTTCGACTGCGCGCCGCCGCGGACCTGCACCTCGACGGTGCCGCCCTTGCGGGTGGCCGTGACGAGGAGCTTCTCCTCGCCCTTCTGGTCGTTGATCGCCCGCGTGGCGGTGACGCCATCGGCGAGCTGATAGACGCGCAGCGTGACTTCCCTGGCGTAGTCGTAGTCCGGGCGATCCTCGACGGGGCCCGTCGGGAGGATCGTGTTGGGACGCACAAAAATCGGAATGCTGAGGAAGCCGTGCGTGCTGCGGTGCCAGCGGCCACCCTCGACGACTTCGCCAGTGAGCAGCTGGGTCCACTTGCCCGCGGGCAGGTAGTAGTCGGCGCTGTTGTCGGCGCTGAGGATCGGGGCAACCAGGATCGAGTCGCCGAGCATGTACTGGCGGTCGAGCGTGTCGCAGGCCGGATCCTGCGGGAATTCGAGCATCATGGCGCGCAGCATCGGGATGCCCTGCTGGTGCGCGACGACGGCCTGGTTGAAGAGGTAGGGCATCGTGCGGCACTTCAGGCGCGTGAAGAGGCGCAGTACGTCGCTGGACTCCTCGTCGATGCTCCACGGAACACGGTAGCTGGAGCTGCCGTGCAGGCGCGAGTGCGAGCAGAGCAGGCCCCAGGCGAGCCAGCGCTTGTACACCTCCGGGGG
This sequence comes from Opitutaceae bacterium, assembly GCA_023265535.1. Taxonomy (GTDB): domain Bacteria; phylum Verrucomicrobiota; class Verrucomicrobiia; order Opitutales; family Opitutaceae; genus MWDT01. Next base: position 5,875 of record JAHFTI010000088.1, on the reverse strand, counting down.
AGGGTTGCCCTCGAAGCCGCCGATGTCGTGGCTCCAATAGCCGAAGCCGCACAGCGACAGCGAAAGGCCGCCGCGCAGGGACTCCGCCATCGACTCGAAATTCGACCAGCAGTCGCCACCCCAGTGCAGCGGGAAACGCTGGCCGGAGGTGAAGGCGGAGCGCGCGAAGAGCACGGCCTCGCCCTTGCCGCGCACGTCCTCGAGCAGCTTGAAGACGCACTCGTTGTAGAGGTTCGTGTAGTGGTTGTGCATGCCCACCGGATCGCTGCCGTCGAAATAGACGACGTCCGTCGGGATGCGCTCACCGAAGTCGGTATTGAAGCAATCCACGCCCAGGTCCATCAGCCGGCGCAGGTGCCCCGTGAACCACTTGCAGGCCTCGGGATTGGTGAAGTCGACGATGCCCATGCCGGGCTGCCACATGTCGGTCTGCCAGGTCGAGCCGTCGGCGCGCTTGAGCAGGTAGCCGCCCTTGACGCCCTCGGCGAAGAGGGCCGATTTCTGGGCGATGTAGGGGTTGATCCACACGCAGATCTTCAGGCCGCGCGCCTTGAGGCGGGCCAGCATGCCGGCGGGGTCGGGGAACTGGCGCTCGTCGAACTTGAAATTGCACCACTCAAACTCGCGCATCCAGAAGCAGTCGAAGTGGAACACGCTCAGCGGCAGCTGGCGGTCGGCCATGCCCTGGATGAAGGAGGTGACGGTCTTCTCATCGTAGTTTGTCGTGAAGGAGGTGCTCAGCCACAGGCCGAAGGACCAGGCGGGCGGCAGCGCGGGGCGGCCGGTGAGCGCGGTCAGGCGCGTGAGGATTTCCTTCGGGGTGGGGCCCGCGATCACGAAGTACTCGAGGGACTCGCCGGGCAGGCTGAACTGCACGCGCGCCACCTTCTCGCTGGCGACCTCGAAGTTCACCGCGCCGGTCTCGTTGACGAGCACGCCGTAGCCGCGGTTCGTCATGTAGAAGGGGATGCTCTTGTAGGCCTGCTCGCAGCTGGTGCCGCCGTCCTTGTTCCAGGTCTCGACGACCTGGCCGTTCTTGACGAAGGCGGTGAAACGCTCGCCGAGGCCATACACGCACTCGCCCACGCCGAGGCTGAGCTGGTCGTGCACGAAATTGCCTTCCTTCTGGTGCTGGATGTAGCCCATGCCACGCCAGCCGCTCTTGGTGAGGGTCTTGCCGCCCGAGCGGAAACTCAGTTCCCAGCCGTCCTTGGTCTTGAGGTGCGCCGCGAGGCTGCCCGACTTGAGCACGACTTCGCCGTCACCCTGCGTGATGCTGAGGTCCTTGGCACCATGCTGCTGGAGCGGCACCTTGGGCATGCGGTCGAGGCCGCCCTTGAAATGTTCAATGCGCACGCGCACCACGCCCTCGGCGGGCGAGCTCAGGGAGACGGTCAGGACCGGGCCCTGCAGGGTGTCGCCGCGATGCTTGATCGGGCGGGTCGGCGCGAGCACGACCACCTTGTCGGCCTCGACTGACACGTCGTAGGCTTCTGCGGGATAACTGGCTGTGACGCCCGGCTGGAGCATCCATTGTCCGTCTGTGAACTTCATGATGAAATGACTGGGAGGGAAACGAGTGAAAGAGGGGTTGGGTCGGCGCAAGCCCGTGGTGTGCCACCCTGCAGGGCCGACTTGAATTTAAGGCTAAATCTAATCCCGGCGCGCGGTCGAGTATGAAATTCATGAGTTCCAAAGTCGCCCTGCCCGCATTCTGGTTCGATCATTAGAGTGCTTCTTTCCGTGCGGGGACGGCGTGCTCCGGGTTGCCGTGGAGCCCTCCCTGAGAGCCTGCCCGAGAAGGAAAGCTTTCACAGTCGCCACGCTTTTCCCAGATTCTCGCAGTCCTAACCTCCCAATGATCGAGTTCCTCGTAGCAGGCTTATTCACGGATCACATGGTCCTCCAGCAGCAACGCTCCAACCCCGTCTGGGGCTGGGACCAGCCCGGGCAGGCCATCACCCTCACGGTCGAGGGTGTGCAGAGCGGCCCCCTGCAGGTCAGCGTCACCACGGCGCAGGACGGCTCCTGGCGCCTGCTCTGCCCCGAGCTTCCCGCGGGCGGCCCTTATCGCCTCACGGTCAAGGGCAGTGGCGTGCAGGTGCTTGACGACGTGCTCGTGGGCGAGGTCTGGCTCGCCTCGGGGCAATCCAACATGGCCTGGGTCCTCTCCAACACCGACGGCGGTGCCGAGGATGTGCAGGCCGCGCAGTTCCCTGCGATCCGTTCCATCCGGGTTTCCAACCAGGCCGCCCGCAGCCCCCAACGCATCATCGGCGGCTCCTGGTCCGTGTGTTCGCCCGCGACTGCCGGCGGCTACAGCGCAGTCGCCTATCACTATGCCAACAAGCTGCATAAGGCGTTTAAGGTGCCGGTGGGCATCATCGATTCCAGCTGGGGGGGCACCCGCGTGGAGGCCTGGACGAGCGAGCAGGCGCTGGCGCGTGTGATGGATCTCAATTCCGAGTTGGCCTCGCTTGAGCCGCAATGGAACAAGCTGCCGGCCCTGAAGGCGGAGTTTGGCAAGAAGGTCACCGACTGGGAGGCTCGCATGTTCCCGGCCGATCCGGGCAACACCGGCGAGGGCCTGGGCTGGGCTGCGCCGGGCTTCGACGACAGTGCCTGGCGCATGCTGTCCCTGCCCGGCCTCTGGCAACAACAAGGGATCCCTGAGACCGGCGTGGTCTGGCTGCGCAGGACGATCGAGATTCCCGAGGCCTGGGCCGGATGCGAGCTGCAGCTGGAACTCGGGCAGGTGAAGGATTTCGACGAGACCTATTTCAATGGAGTCAAGGTTGGCTCGCACCCGAAGGGCACGCCTCGGGCCGCTGCGATCCGCCGCAGTTACACCGTGCCGGCCTCGCTCGTGAAGGCGGGCAGGGCGGTCGTCGCCGTGCGCGCCTTCGACCAGAACGGCGGGGGCGGGCTGCTCGGCCCCGGCCCCGTGATGGGCCTGCGTTGTAATGAGAAACCGGATACGCCGCGCGTGCGCCTGGCCGGTGCCTGGCGCGCCCGCCTCGAGGCCTCCGTCACCGTCGGCACCATCGACTGGGCGACCAATCCCTGGCCGGACTTCCCCGAGGAGCAGTACTGGCCCGCCTCGATCCACAACGGCATGATAGCCCCGCTCGCGGGCTACGGCATCCGCGGTGCCATCTGGTACCAGGGCGAGACCAATGCCGACGCCCATCCGGAAACCTACGCAGCCCGCTTCCAGGCCCTCATCCGCGACTGGCGCGAGAGCTGGGGCCAGGGGGACTTCCCCTTCTATTTCATCCAGCTGCCCAATTTCCACTCCAATGACGGCTGGCCCGTGATCCGCGAGGGGCAGGCGGCCGCCCTTGCCCTCCCGGCCACCGGCATGGTCACCGCCATCGACCTGGGCAACCCGGACGATATCCACCCGCGCGAGAAGCGCCGGGTCTCCGCCCGCCTGGCCAACCTCGCCCTCGCCGACTGTTACGGCCTGCCCGGCATCGTGGCCCAGGGGCCGGTGCGCCGGTCCGCGGAGTTCACGGGCGGAAAGGCCCGTATCCAGTTTTTGAATGCACAGGGCCTGCGCACCCGCGACGGCGCCGCGGCTGTCCTGGGCTTCGAGCTGGCGGGCTCCGACGGGGTGTTCCACCCCGCCACCGCCCGCATCGAGGGCGAGACCGTCCTCGTGGAAAGCCCCGCCGTGCCCGAGCCGCGCAGCGTGCGCTATGCCTGGAAAGCCTGCCCCGAGACCAACCTGGTCAACGGCGCCGACCTTCCCGCACGCCCCTTCGGGTCCTGAGAAGGGCAGGGGAGCTGCCCTCGTTCTGATGCCCTCATTCTGACAGCCCTCGCCGACGGGGGCTGTCCGTGTCGTCCTCATGTGCCAAGTAGCTGTAAGGCAGGGCACTGGCGATGGACGGCCGACGCGCCTCAGGATTTCTTCCGCGCATTTGAACCTTTTGAAGGGCGGGGCATTCCACTACACAGAATGCCTCCCGTGGCCGCCTCCACCCCACAATCCCCGCTCGTTGCCGCCGCACGGCGCCAGGAGGCCGCCGCCTGGGATGCCCTGCTTAAGGCGCAGCAGCTTCCGCTCTATGCCTATGTGGCGGAACTGGTACGGGACAGGGATGCGGCCCGCGACCTCGTCCAGGAGACCTTCATTTCCGCCGTCAAACACATCGGTTCGCTCCGTGAGGACGACCGCTTCGTTTCGTGGCTCTTCGGCATCGCCCACCAGAAGTGCCTGCAGCACTTCCGCCGCTCGCGCCGCTTCTGGGAGCGCTTCCAGGAGGCGCCCGGGGAGCTCGATTGCCAGATAGACGAGGAGTCGGCCGACGCCCGCGAACAGCTGCTCAGCTCCGAACGCACGGCCGAGTTCCTTTCACTCCTGGAGGCCCTGCCTCCCGCGCAGCGCTCGACGCTGCTGCTCTATGTGCTGGAGGACTTCTCCCTCGAGGAGATCTCCGCCATCACCGACGTGCCCCTGGGCACTGTCAAATCACGCCTGCACCACGCCAAGCGCGCCCTGCGCGAACTTGTGGAGGAAATGCCATGAAACAGACCCCCCGCGAAGCCCTGCTCGCCCGCCACTCCGACGCAGTGCCCACGCTCGATGCCCTGCGTCGCGCCGCCCTGCCGCCGCCTCCCCTCAGCGCCGCCGAATTCCTGCGCGAACTCTTCCTTCCCGCCCGTCGCACCTGGGCCGCCCTCGCCCTGGTCTGGCTGCTGCTCGCCACCTTCCAAGTGTCCACCCGCAATGCCCCGGCCAGACCGTCCCCCTCCGGGACCTTGCCCCAGGGTTTCGCGCTCTGCTCCACCTCCAACGCCCAAATCGATGCCCTTCTCTCCGAAACTCGCGCGCTTCGTTAGGCGCGCCCTCATCTGTGGTGCCGTTCTGGCTACACTGGTCCTGCTCGCTTTTCTCGTCGAAAACTGGCGCGGCAACCGCGCCTGGAACGAACATGCGGAGCAGGCCTACGCACGGGGCTCCCTCCTGCGGACCTTCCCCGCGCCGTCGACGCTGCCCGATGCCCGGAACTTCATGCGGGTGCCCACCTTCGAGAAGTTCCTGTTTGCGGCACAGGACAACCCCGAGTTGCAGGCCTTCACCAGGAAGCTGCCGTCGAACGGCCGTGGCGTCGCCCGCTGGCAGGCAGGCAAACCGCTCGATCCAGTGCGCCTCCTGGCTTCCCAGGCTGGCTCAAAACCTTCCTTGGCCGCCGACTCGAAATCCTCCGCGGAGACGAAGCCCGAGGCCACTCCCGCGGCCGTGCTCGCCCTCCTCGAGCCCGTGCAGCCGATGCTCCAGGAGTTCCGCCAGGCCCTGGCCGAGCGCCCCCTCGCGCAGGTCGTCCGTCCCAAGCCCATCAGCATGGACCTGCCCTTTGACGCCCCCATTGCCCGCTTTCAGGTGCTGCGCGGGGTCACGCATGCGCTGATGTTCCATGCGAGTGCCAGCCTCTCGGCGGGCGACAGCGACCTGGCTCTCCAGGACACGTTGGCGGCGCTCCGCCTCAGCCGGGGTTTCCTGGACACCCCCGATATCCTGCTGGTGGAGGCGATGATTGGCACCGTCAGCACGGGGCTCGCCCTCCAGCCTGTCTGGGAAGGCACCCGCCAGCACAAGTGGAATGATGCCCAGCTTGCAGCCCTTCAGCAGGAGCTGCTGCAGCTGCATGTGCTCCAGGGCCTGGAGCGCAGCCTCCAGCACGAGCGCCTGGGCTCCATTCGCACCATGGACAGGATTCCCGCCAGCCAGCTTGTCCTCAGCGCCGGCATGGATTTCCGCCCGGACAAGTGGCATTGGAGCCGTCTGATTCCCGTGCCGCAGGGGTGGGTGCAGCAGAACATGCGCATTTCGAGCGAGGGAATGGAGCTCAATATCGGGATGGTCAGG
>JAHFTI010000576.1 GCA_023265535.1 Opitutaceae bacterium | reverse complement strand
GTTGTCATCCGCACGCACGCCACCGATCCGCGCGTCGTCATGCCCGCCGCACTGAAGCACTACGGCAACCTCTACACCGAGGCCAAGTACAACGGCGAGTCCCTCACAACCTGGGAGCCCCGCGGCACCTGGCAGGGCATCCACCAGGACATGGCCCGCCTCGGCTCCACCCACATCGCCAACGTCCACATCCTCGCCAACCTCGAGCCCTTCCGCTACGGCGCCCAGCGCTTCATCAGGAAGTCCGTCCTCGCCATGCGCGACCGGCTCGGCGCGGGCGGCCTCCACCTCTATCCGCTTGCCTACTGGAACTGGCCCGACAGTCCCGACATCACCCCGTCCCCGCTTCCGCAGGTGGAGCGCGACTGGATCTGGTTCGAGGCCTGGGCCCGCTATGCCTGGAACCCCGACGTGGACGAGGCCTCGGACCGCGAGTACTGGCTCGGTCGCCTCACCGAGAAGTTCGGCACCCGCGAGGCCGCCGCCTTCCTGCTCGACGCCTACAACGACTCCGGCGAATGCGCCCCGCGCCTCCTGCGCCGCTTCGGCATCACCGAGGGCAACCGCCAGACCCTCTCGCTCGGCATGAGCCTCGACCAGCTCGTCACGCCCGAGAGCTTCCGTCCCTATCCCGAGCTCTGGAAGTCGCAGTCCCCCGAGGGCGAGCGCCTGCAGGAGTTCGCCGAGAAGGAGTGGAACCACATCCCCCACGTCGGCGAGACCCCGGTCCGCATCGTGAACGAGGTGCTCGACTTCTCCGCCCGCGCCGTCGCCGCCGCCAGGGCCGCCGGCCCCCACGTCACCCGCAACCGCGACGAGTACCTGCGCCTGCTCAACGACACCCTCTGCATCCAGGCGATGTCGCAGAGCTACTCCTCCAAGGTCCTCGCAGCCCTGCGCGTGCTCCGTTACGGCCACAGCGAGGAACTCACCGACCTGGAGCAGGCCGAGACGCTCCTTGCCGAGAGCCTGGCGCATTTCCGCACCCTCGCCGAGCTCACGCGCACGAGCTACCATTTCGCCAACACGATGCAGACCTCGCAGCGCCGCATTCCCGTGAGTGGCGGCGTGTCGGGCCAGCCGGCCAACTACCACTGAACCCAGCTGCTTCCCTTCTATGAGAAGGAACTCGCCGATTTCCGTGCCCGCGTGGCCTCCGTGCGCAGCGGCGCGGCCGACCCCAGGGCCCGCGTCCAGCTGCCACCCCTGCGCAAGGCCACCGTGCGCCTGCTCTCACCCGGCGCCGAGCTCTACCAGCCCATGCCCGGCTCGCGCGTCTTCACCGACCGCCCCTGGGAGATCCAGTCCCTCTCGCCCGCCCTGGTCGGCCTCACCGGTATCCGCTTTTCGCATACGGCCGCCGCCGCCGGCAAATACGTCCCCGTGGAATTCGAGTGCGACGCCCCCGTCAATGTCCTGGTGGGCTACGTCCAGTCCGCCGACCCCGCCTGGCTCAGGGTGCCCCAGCTGGAGACCGACGCGCTCGCCGGTGAGAACTTCGTATCCGAGGCCCTGATACAGAATGCCGCGGGCATCGACACCCTGCCCGCCGTCAACGTGCACATCCACCGCTTCCCCGCCGGCCGCAACCGCCTCGAGGTCCGCGGGGCCGGCGCCTTCCTCGTTCTCGGCGTGACGCTCGCAGAGAAGGAGTCGGCCGCGCCCGCCGCGTCCCTGCCCGCTGCCGCCGCCCCGGGCAAGTCCCCGGCGACGCCTGCCCAGCCCCCCGTAGGTGCAGGCTCCGCCGGGAGCACCGCTCCCTCCGCCGTCTCCTCCTCCTTCCCGGCGGCCGCTGCTTCTGCCTCTGCTTCAGCCTCATCCCCTGGCTCCGCCTCCGCCTCCCCTTCCGCCTCAGCCGTCGCCCCGCGCGCCGTCTCGCAGGCCCGCTACCGCATCTCGGTCTGCGATTGGATGATCCTCAAGCGCCAGAAACTGGGGGCCTTCGAGCTCGCCTCGCAGATCGGGGCCGACGGTCTCGAACTCGACATCGGCGGCCTGGGCACCCGCGAATCCTGGGACAACAAGCTCAAGGACCCGGTCGTGCGCCAGCAGTTCATCGACAAGGCCGCCTCGTTGGGTCTTTCGATCAGCTCCATCGCGATGTCGGGCTTCTATGCGCAGTCCTTTGCCGAGCGCCCCAATTACCGCGAACTCATTGCCGAGTGCGTGGACCTCATGAAGGCAACCGGTGCCAAGGTCGCGTTCCTGCCGCTCGGCGTGAAGGGCGACCTCGTGCAGCACCCTGAGCTTCGCCCTGTCATCATCGAGCGCCTCAAGGCCGTCGCCCCCCTGGCTGAGAAGGCCGGCGTCGTCCTTGGCATCGAGACTGCGCTCGACGCCACAGCCGAGGCCCGCCTCCTCGACGAGGTCGGCTCCCCGGCCATCAAGAGCTACTTCAACTTCGCCAATGCCCTCCAGAACGGCCGCGACCTGCACTCCGAGCTGAGTATCCTGGGCCGCGACCGCATCGCCCAGATCCATTGCACCGACCAGGACGGCGTCTGGCTTCAGGACAACACCCGCCTCGACATGAAGCGCGTGCGCAGGCAGCTCGACGAAATGGGCTGGTCCGGCTGGCTCGTCATCGAACGTTCCCGCGACCTCAAGGATCCCAAGAACGTCCGCAAGAATTTCAGCGCCAACGCCCAGTTCCTCAAGGCCTGCTTCCAGCCCTGAGACGGCCTTGGCGCTTGCCGCCACTGCCGGCCTTTTCGGTGTGGCGGCCCACCTTTCATCCGGCACCACAGCCCCCCTGGTGCCGGGGCCTCCAGGGAAGCATCAGCTGAGGCTTATTTGCAGTTAATTTGCGCGCCATTCGATAAGCTAAGTTCATTCAGCGCAGTTCTTAGAGTAGGGGCTAATGGATTCCCTTATGGCCTGCTAGCGTGGGGCCCGATTGATGCAAAGCAAGTGAACTGCTACTGTGGGCTGTCCAGAAGCCCCATTCAGGAGAA
>JAHFTI010000575.1 GCA_023265535.1 Opitutaceae bacterium | reverse complement strand
TCCGCTGCGGCGCAGGTAGGCGAGGTGCTTGGAGATCTTCACCTGCGGCTCGCGCAGGATCTCCTGGAAATGGCAGACGCAGAGCGGGCCATCGAGCAGCAGGTGCAGGAGGCGAAGCCGGGTGCGGTCACAGAGACATTCGTAGATTCTGACCAGGTCCATGGCTTAAACATGCCTGTGTGGGAATATACGTCAAGCAGCATAGTTCCGCGGGGCGCGTGCGCACGCACGACACCGGGACGAGGGCAGGCGCGCGGCATGCCGGGATGTGGGGGGGGGGCGAAGCCGGGCCGCCCCTCCCCACCCCGCTCACTTGCGCCACTCGCGCTCGACCGAACCGTCCTCGCGGTAGGAGGTGATGCGGACCGACTCGCCGTTCACGTACTCGATGACGCGCCCGAGGTAGATCGATCCCTTGCTCCCATCCGCGGTGCCCACCGTGTACCACTCCTTCGTGGTGCCATGCTCCTCGCCCTTGGCGTTGCGATTCTCGGTCTTCACGATGCGTCCATACTGGTCCCAGTAGGTCCACTTGCCGACCTTGGTGTCATCGATGACATTGCCCTCCTCCTTCTTGCCTCCCGTCTCGTGATACTCGGTGCCCAGGCCGTTGAGCTTGCCCACGCGCACGGTGGCGGTGGACTGCGGCTTTCCGTTCTCATAGAACATCTCAATGTTGCCGTTGGGCACCCCCTTCACCCACGGAACGCGCCCCGAGAGCTGGCCGTTCTCATACCAGCGTTTCTCGTCGCCTTCCTTGATGTGCTGGCCGCACTCGCCCTCGCGATAATAATACTCCTGCTGGGGACGTTTCTTCTCGTTGTCCCAATAGGTGATGTAGTGCAGCAGGCGGTCATCCTTTGAGATGCGGGCGCTGCCGGAGCACTCCGCCAGGACAGGAGCCTTGCGGCCGCCAACATAAACCTGGGATCCGTCGAAGAGCTTCACGGTGACCTTGTAATCGCCCTCCTTCTGGTAGGTGTGGCTGATCTTGGGCTCGTAGCTGCTCCTCACGGAGCCGTCACCCATGGTCCACTCGAAGCGGGGTTTCCCCGGCAGGGCGGAGCCCTTCACCGTAAATTCAAGCGCCTGCTTGACGAGGCCCTCCACCGCACCGGGCACGAGTTTCATGCCCGACTGGGCGGTGAAGCGCACCAGCACCTCCAGCTTCTTCTCGACTAGGACTTGCCCGCCGCCCACCACCACCGCCTGCACGGTCAGGGGCTGGCGGAAGACACCATTGGACCAAAGGGAGGCATCCCTCGCCGCCTCCTCGAAATCGAAGTCCCCTGCGGGCAGGTTCTTGAAGGGGCGATAGCTGGCGGGGACGGGAATCAGGTCGCCCGTCTGAAGGACCAGCTGCACGGCGGGCACGTTGTCGGGCATCTGGCCGGCGGCCTTGAGCTGGCAGACCAGCGGCAGGGGAAGATTCCCGTCGAGCTCGAAGGCGAGCGAGCCGTCGGGAGTGCGGGCCTGCACCTCGATGTCAAAGGCGGGCAGGGCCTGGCCCTTGAGGACGCGCAGGTCCGGCTTCGCAAGTTCCTGCGCCAGGGCCTGGGTGACGGCGGTGCTCATGAGCCCGTCGAGGTTCCGCTTGAGCTGGCGCTGCTGCATGAAGAGGGTCTTCCACTCCGACTGGAGGCCCGCCACGAAGTCGCCCGAAAGGCGCCCGACGAGACCCTCCTCGATGAGGTTCACGGTGCGGCCGTTGCGCACCTCGGTGTATTCACGAACCTGTGACACGCTGTTCAGCGCGGTGTTGACCTGGCTGCGCACCAGCGGATCGAGCTGGGTGATCAGCTCACGGATGGCGGCATCAAGGTCCGACTCCTGGTAGAGCCCCACCGTGTATTCGCCGAACCAGCCTGGCTCCATGCCCTCGGCCCGTGCCTCGAGCAGGGAGACCACGCGGTCGTGGGCCCGCACGAGCGACAACATCTTGGGCCGCAATTCGGTGATGCGGCCCAGTTCCTCGTTGGAGCGCCCCGTCCACGACCGGAAGCTCTCCTTGTAGAGGCGCACGCAATCCACATCGACCCGCTCCTTGCCGGCGGCGTCCTTGGAATGGACCACATAGGTTTCGGGCAACACAGGCTCGACCGCATCACGCACCCAGCCGCTCAGGGTGCCGGCGCGACCGGGCCCGATGCGGCCGGCCTCGCCCATGTAGAGGGCGTCCACCAGGCCGGCATTCAGGCTCTTGATGGCATAGCCGTAGGTCACGTTCACGATGCCTTTCTCGATGTCGAAGACCAGCTTCGCCTGGGACACCCCGGGGATGCAGCGCGAAAGGATGTCGAACACCACGCCCTTGCCCATCTGGGCCAGCTGGCGCTCCTGCTCGGCGGGATCCTGGATCATGCTGATCTCGGTGACACCCACCCCGTAGCCGACGACGGGGTTGTAGCGCCCCGCGACGGTGCTGATCATGAAGCGGGCGTAGTCCTTGGCACCGGCCCCGTCCTGGACCATTTCGACGAGGTTGAGCATGTCGGGCAGGTTGTTCGGATCGGCGACGTGGGAGAAGGCGAGCCCGGCGGCGTTCTTGCCGAACTGCTTGGCGCGCTGCAGCGGGGGAAGGGGATCGTCGCCCCCCATGGCGAGCTGGGCATGGCCGGCGCGCTTGCCCTGCAGGGGCACGAGGTCGGGCGGAATGAGATTGAGGCCGCTGCGCTTGAGCAGGTCGCCCGGACTCATCTTCATGGCGCGTTCAACCGAGGCGCGCTCCGGGGAGTCGCGGAAGGCGGCGCATTCCTGGGAGAGCTCGAAGCGCAGCCTGTCGCGCTCGCGGACGAGTTCCAGGCGGCGCGCCTTCCAGGCCTTGGCATCCATTCCGGGAGGACAACTGCGCTCAATGCCGGCATCGGCCTGGGCATGATCCGCTGCGAGCTGGAGCACACGCTGGAGACGCGGGTTGCCCTGGCTTTCCTCGATCACGCTACGAAGCGCCGCCGT
>JAHFTI010000574.1 GCA_023265535.1 Opitutaceae bacterium | reverse complement strand
CATCGCCAACATCGTCGACGCCGTGCGCATGACGCTGGAGCGCTGCCCGCCCGAGCTTTCCGCCGACCTCGTCGACCGCGGCTTCGTGATGGCCGGCGGCGGCGCGCTGATCCGCGGCATCGACCGCCTCCTCAGCGAGAAGACCGGCCTTCCCGTGACTGTCTCGGACGACCCGCTTTCGGCGGTCGCCAATGGCACCGGTGCCGTTCTCAACGACCTGAACTGGGTGATGCAGAACCTCTGAGGCGGGCCCCTAGCCGCCCCGGTACCGCCCGCACGCCGTCGTGTTCCACCGCCGCTTCGATCAGGCCAAGCCTTTTCTCACCCTGGGCATCCTGGTCGCGGTGTGGCTGCTCCTTCCCGTGGCCTTCAAGGCCGTCGTGCGCGTGAGTTTCTTCGAGCTGGAGGCCCCCGTCGAGACCGCCGCCTCCTACACGCGCGACCTGCAGGAGTTCTGGGGCCTGCGCCTGCACACCAACCAGGAGCTCATCGAGGCCGGCCGCGACCTCGCCCGCCTCAACGCCGCCTACGAGCTGCGCATCCAGGAGAACGCCGCGCTGCGCGGCGAGATCGAGCGCCTCGAGTCGCTCCTGCGCCTGCCCTCCTTCAAGGAGTTCAAGTCCGAGCCCGCACGCGTGGTGCGCCGCGACTTCTCCGCCTGGTGGCAGTACATCATCATCCGCAAGGGCCGCAATTTCGGCATCACCGAGGGTTCCCCGGTCGTCTTCACGGGCGGCGTCGCGGGCCGCGTCGTCAAGGTCAACGCCTACACGTCCACCGTCGAGCTCATCAGCTCCCCGACCATGCGCCTGGCCGCCGTCGTGGAGGGTGACGACCGCCCCATGAGCTACCAGGGCGGCGTGAACGATTCCTTCGCACCGCCCATCGGCATCGTCGAGTACGTGCCCTCCGACATCTATGCCAGCAAGCGCTCGCGCAAGCGCCTCGTCAGCTCCGGCCTCGGCGGCGTCTTCCCGCCGGGCCTCACCATCGGGCACATCGTGAAGGCCGAGCCCAGCCCCGACGGCCTCTTCAAGAGCGGCGAGGTGGAGCTCGACGACCGCCTCTCCACCCTCACCGAGGTCACCGTTCTCATCCCCGTCGGACAGGAATGATCCGCCTTGCCGTCATCTTCCTCAGCCACCTGCTGCTCTGGTTCCTCGTGGGCGGCCTGAACCACGCCATCGCGGGCTGGCAGATCCAGCTCTTCGCGGGCGGCCTCTTCGTGACGTATCCGGCGCTGCGCATGGAGCGCACCGAGGGCCTGCTCGCCTCGCTGCTCGCGGGGCTCATCGTCGACGCCGCCTCCCCCCTGCCCTTCGGCCAGACCGCCCTGCTCTTCGGCATCGCCCACACGCTGATGCTTCAGCTGAGGCCGCGCCTCGCCATCAGCAAGGCCCCGCTCCAGGCGGTCATCGCGATCCTCGCCGGCGTGGTCCTCTACCTGGCCAAGACGGCGCTGCTCGCACGCGGCCTCCCTTCTGTATCCGGAATCTGGGGACGCATGCTCTGGGAGCTGTTCCTCTCCTCGGTCCTCATCGGCCTCTGCGCGCCCTGGTTCTTTGCGCTCCAGGACCGCTGCCTCCAGCTGGCCCAGGCCCCCCTCCTGCGCCGTCCGCCCGCGGGCGACGACGACAACTGAGCCGCACCCGGGACCATGGCCTCAGACTCGGAAAACCTCGGCTCCCGCTCCGGCAACCTCGTGGAGACCCACACGAGCTTCCAGCCGCGCGTCATCGTCTTCTACTTCCTGGTGGTCGCCCTGCTGCTGACCCTCGCGGGCGGCCTCGCCTACCAGCAGCTCATGAAGAACCCGGTGCACAGCGAGAATGAGCGCGTGCAGAACCAGCGCCGCATCGTCGTGCCGGGCCCGCGTGGCAACATCTACGACCGCGAAGGCCGCCTGCTCGTCGGCAACCACCCGCGCTTCGCCGTGGTGATCTTCCTCGACGAATTGCGCGGGGAGTTCCGGAAGGCCTTCATCCAGATCCGCAAGAACTACCGCGCCTGGGAAAAGGAGAACCCCAACTCCAGGGACCTCGAGGAGCTCGAGCGCATGCCCACCTCGCGCGAAATGGAGGTCATCGCCCGCGCCTCCGTGGTGCAGACCTACCTCGACCGCGTCAACGCGATCACCGGGCGCAAGGCCACGGTCGACCCGCGCAAGCTCAACGCGCACTTCAGCCGCGAGATGCTGATCCCCTTCACCCTGGTCAACGACCTCACGCCCGAGGAGTACGCCCGCCTCATCGAGAAGCTCCCCGTGAAGTCCCCGCTGCAGGTCACCACCTCCAGCGTGCGCTACTATCCCTTCGGGCGCAGCGCCGCGCACACGCTCGGCTCCGTCAGCCTGAACACCGAGATCGACTCCCTCGAGCTGCCGGGCGGCGACCTCGCCACCTTCAACGTGCCGGGCCCCATCGGCAAGGACGGCCTGGAGAAGCACTTCGACGCGGTCCTCCAGGGACAGCCCGGTGGAACCATCTTTCGCGTGGACCCCTCCGGCTACCGCATCAATCCCCCGCTTGAGCGCAAGCTGCCCGTCCAGGGAAAGAACATCGTCTGCTCCCTCGACATCGACATCCAGCAGGTGGCCGAGGAGGGCCTCGGCGAGTACACCGGCGCCGCGGTCATGATGGAGGTGAACAGTGGCGAGGTCCTCGCACTCGCCTCCAAGCCCGATTTCGCCGACGGCGCCTGGCTCAACCGCGCGCTCAGCGGCCTCTACATGCCCGGCTCCACCTTCAAGCTCATCACCTCCCTGGCGGGCTTCAGGGAGGGCGTGCTCACCCCGGAGTCCACCTACCACACGGACGGCACCTTCGTCCTGAACCGGAAGGTCTTCAGGGACCATGGCGGCTGCATCACCGGGGACATCGACTTCCTCCTGGCGATCGAGAACAGCGTGAACACCTTCTTCTACCACTTCGGCTTCAAGACCGGCGTGGAGGCCAT
>JAHFTI010000087.1:10587-10971 GCA_023265535.1 Opitutaceae bacterium | reverse complement strand
GAACCCCCTCCCCGTGCCCGACTTCATCGAGCAGGCCTGCACGCTGGCCAAGCAGGTGCAGGACGGAACCCTCCCACCCGAGACCCTGGCGAAGCGTGCGGAGGCCATGCGCAAGCTGCTCCAGGACGCCTACAAGCTGGAGACGAGCGACATTGACCGCATCCTGAACTGGGACCCCTACGGTGCGCTCAGCAAGTACTTCCGGGACAAGTTCCCGGGGCAGGATGCCAGGATCAAGGCCTTCGTCGACGGGCTGCGCAGGAAGTACCCGAATGCCTCGCAGGCCTACGATGGAATCCGCAGGTTCAACGACGACTGGAACAAGACGCTCGAGGGGTCGAAGGTGATGTCCTCGCTCGACCTGCTCGACGACGCCATGACGAT
>JAHFTI010000087.1:0-10577 GCA_023265535.1 Opitutaceae bacterium | reverse complement strand
CCGGGCGCAACTACGCCGAGGGCGCGGTCAACGCCACCAAGGCCATCCTTTTCAGCAAGGCGGCCGGGAAGTTCCCGGTGCTGAACATCGGCAACTCCTGCTGGGAGGCGTACCAGGCTGGCGATCCCTCGCCAGCCCTGAAGTCGGTCGCCTTCTACTATTTCCCGACGGTCGGGGCCTTCTATGGGCTCAGCGAGAAGTGCGAGCGCCTCGACGCCGCCTCGAACGACGAGAATTTCTACCGCCACCTGGCCAACCTGCGCGGCGATTGCGAGTTCGACAAGCAGGGGCGCATGACCCGGGTGACGGTGCCGGGGGCGATCGCGGGCCTGGACATCCCGGCCTCCGCCGACGCCGAGGCGCGGGCCAAGGCCTTTGTCGACTACTTCCTGGGCAATGATGACCTGAACAGCTTTGGCACGGGCAATCCCGCGCTGCGCTACTGGGCCACGCTCATCCCGCGCGAGGGCGCCGAGTACGGCATGTCCTCGGCGCTCGATGACAGCGATGCGGCGCGAAAGTATGATATTACCGGATACAGGAAAAAGATGGAGCGGCTGCGCGACTTCTTCCCGAACGCGACCGTGCTCCAGCAGCTCACCCGCCTGCTCCAGGACGTGCGCTCGAAGCCCCTTCCCGAGGACGCCTTCAAGGCGGAGCGCACCCGGCTCATACGCGACTACGAGGACAACATCGAGCGCCTCGTGTGGCGCGCCCTCTTCGACCTGCTCGAGGCCTCGGCGGACCCGAGCCTCGACACGCTGAAGGCCGAGCTCGAGCAGCTCGAATACGACCTCTCCGTGGGCGACACCAGCCTGGGGCGCGACAAGGGCATCACCAGCCGCGTGCGCGATGAGCTGAAGAAGTCGCGGCGCTGGATGGACGGCGGCTACAAGTTCGCGGACAAGTTCGTGTACACGCGTTACCTGGAAAATTACCGCCGCGTGAAGGCGATCCAGGCGCAGATCATCGTCCTGTGGACAAAGACCTATGACGTGGACTGGGCCGGCATCACGTCGGCCGAACCCTTCAAGGGCCTGCTGGGCGGCGGCAAGGGCGATGCCCCGCGCCTCACGGGCAATCCGGAGCAGGACAGGGCGATTGCGGAGGCGTGCCTCGCCGCGCAACAGAAGCGCGAGAAGGACATGTTCGGCCGCCTGGGCGCGGCCGTGCGCCGTCCCATCGATCCGCAGAACGACCGCGACCTGCTGTGCCGCCTCGCGGCGCTCGATTTCAAGCGCGAGCACCTGCGCGACGCCTGCGAGCGGCGCCTCATCTCGCAGGGCACCGACGCCGAGAAGGCCATGGACAAGCTCCTGGAGAAACAAATCCTGGACCTGCTCAATGCCTTGCGTGCCGAAAACTACCGCTTCCTCATTGTGGGCAAGACGAGCTGCAAGGTGGGCGAAAGCCTCACGCTCAGTGCGAAGATCGAGGGGCTCAGCGAGACCAACAAGAAACGCCTCCAGATCGTGTGGTCCGACGGGCTTGGCGCCGGAATGGGCGTCGCCCTGAAGCCGCTGAAGCCTGGCAAGGTGACGGTGCGCTATTCGGTGTACACCCTCGTGAATGGCAACAAGACGCTCTACGCCGAAGCCGCGCCCTTCGTGGTCGACGTGAAGGGCGCGCCGAAGATGGATGACGATCCGAACCTGCGCGTGTCGCTGGCCATTGTGGTGCGCAGCAAGGCGCCGTTGAACGAGAAGATCCCGCTGCTCGCCCGCGTGGGCAACCTGCGTCCCGAGCAGCTCGCGCGCTACCGCTTCAAGTGGACCAGCGTGACAGACTCCGTGTCGCTGGGTCGCGGCCAGAAGGCGCTCCTTGCGCCGAAGTCCGTGGGCAAGCACACTGTGAGGCTGGAGGCCTTCGAGCTCGATCCCAAGGGGGCGGAGCTGAAGAAGGGTGAATGCACTGCGGACATTGAGATCACGCCGGCGCCCGAGAAGCCGCGTCCCGAGTCGACGATTGTCTGGACCCTGCCGGGAGCGGGGGGCGCAGCCCCGACGCCCGACGCCGCGGCGAAGGAGGAGGAGCCTGCAGGCGTGATCACAGGCCCGAAGGAGGTCAGGGAGGGCGAGCCCTTCACGGTCAGCGTGCAGCTGCCGCCCTCCGCGGCGCGTGCGTCGTACATCGTGTGTGGCACGCATTGGATGCAGGCCGAGGCTGCCAGCACCCGTTCGACCAGTTTCAACTTCATCATACCGCCCACGAACGGCACCGCCCCCTACACGGGGACGATCCGCATCACCGCCTATGCCGACCTTCACGTTGAGCATCCCGAGGCGGGCAACGATTATCTCGGTGCCACCGAGCTCTACAACGGGACCCATGAGTTCAAGGTCATCCCCATGAGTTTCACGACGGCGCTTCCGAGCGGCTGGAATGGCAACACGGACCGCACCAGTGAGATGGTGCTCTGGTCCAACGGCAGTTTCCAGCGTCCCGTGAAGGTGTGGAATGTCGAGAGCCAGTCCGAGATGGATGCGACCTCGGGCTACGGTTACAACGCCCATCTCAAGCTGGAGGCAAACCACATCCGTGCCTACCACTGGCTGTCCACGCCGAACACCTTCAGGAGCATGGAGGAGTTGGCGAAGGCCGAGACCCCCGCGCTGGCGATTGAGCAGGCCTATGAGGATTTCCGCAAGGAGGCCGCCCGAATGGACCTGAAGGTTTCCGGTTTCAAGCTGGGCGAGTACAAGGGCTACATCGCGGAGAGTCCCGTCAGTTCGAACAAGGGCTCGATGCCGGTGTTTGACAGTGGCGGCTACGTGGGTGGTGCGCATGCGGGGGCGAGCTGGCGTGCGCTGGTTTTCGTGACGCGCGGCATGCACTCACTGCGTGTCGAGCTGGCGGCGCGCGCCTATGGCGGACGCGACGGCAAGGAGGATCAGTGGGTGGTGAGCAATGCGGAGCGCCTGCGGAGCGAGGCCCTGGCCGCACTCTCCGGAATCCGCACGCGCGGATACCCGATGCAGTCCAGCGGAAGTTCCTCGGACAACCAGCAGGAGCAGGCCACGGCGGGGCAGCCCCTGTTGCAGCTGTCGGCCGTGATCACGGACATCAGCAAGCCCAAGCTGCTCACGGGTGAGACCTGCACGCTGCGCGTGAATGCGACGGGCGGGCAGCCGCCCTACAAGTATGCCTGGACCGGCGCCGAGGGAAAGAAGGAGACTGCGACGGCCATGCCACGCGTTCCGGGCAGCCACTCCATCACGGTGTGTGTCACCGATGCGCGCGGCCAAAGTGTGACGGCTTACCAGAGCATCGAGGCCAGCGCGCCGCCGGCGCACCTGCAGGTTCCCAGGAAGGTGGGCCTGGGCGAGAGCGTGCCCATGCGTGCGTGGGTGGATTTCGCCGGCAATGAATACCAGTACCTCTGGTTCATCGGGGATGCCGCCCCCATCGAGCAGGTGGGCGGCGGCTCCACCGTGCTGGACCATCCCTTCATGGAGCTCGGCGACGTGCCGGTGCGCGTGGAGGTGCGTGTGCGCCAGAAGGGGGCCAATTACTGGGACCGCTACAGCGACGCCGAACCGCAGACGGTGCTGGTATCGTCCTCGCAGTTCCGCGTGGATTTCACGCCCTCCGATGCGAAGCCGGGCGACGAGGTGCTGGCGGAGGTGCATGCCCAGGCGGCCGCGCTCGACGAGCTGCTGCACTACCGCTGGCAGGAGCCGGCCTCGGGCAACCGCTGGATCTATTCCGATCCGGAGAGCAAGATCGGCTTCAAGCTGAAGGATGGCAGCCCGGTGCGCCTGCGCGCGACGGCGCTGCTCAACAGCAACGGCCGCGAGGTGGGCCAGGTGGAGGCGGTGTATCAGACTTCCCAATACAGCGTTAAGGCGACGCTGGTCGGTCCGGCGAACCAGGGACCGCGCCCGATGGTGTGGTCCAACAGCGCGGGCGGCCTGATCCCGATCGAGAAGGGCAGCTTCGGGACGGACGAGACTGCGCTTGTGGCGGCGGAGATCACGCCGGCCAACGACAAGGTGCGCTGGAAGTGGAGTGCCAACGAGGACACCACGATCCAGTCGTCGGAGCTTTCGCGCGAGATCCGTGCGGCCCGCTCCGGGCCCGGCACGGCCACGCTCTCTGTCGTCGCGACCGATCCGGACGGGGTGCAGCTGGGCACGGCGAGCGTGTCCTTCTCGGTGGTGGCCACGCCCAATGTGGCGAAGCCTGCGCCGCTGCGCTGCTCGCTCGGGCTGGGTGTGCAGAACCAGCGCATCTGCGTGGGTGAGTCCGCCTTTGTGCAGGCCACGGTGAACGGTGGAAAGCCGCCGTATCGTTTTGTCTGGACCGGGGACCACCAGGGTGAGGGACCGTCGACCAACTTTGTCGCGTTCCGGACCGGGGAGCGGAAGCTCAAGGTGCAGGTCTTCGATGTGACCGGCCGCAGCGTGGAGACCGAGTTCAGCTTCATCGTTGAGCCCAAGCCCATCAAGCTGGACTTCGAGGTGGAGAACGGGCTCGTCGACACGGACGAGCCGCTGCTCATCAAGGTGCTGCCGGGCGAGGTCCTGAAGATCACCGTGAAGCCGGTGGGCGGACGCGCGCCCTACAAGGTGACCTGGGATGGTGCGTGCAAGGGCGAGGGCCCCACGATCACCTGCGAGGGCACCGGCGAGGTGCTGGTGCAGGTGAAGGATGACGCTGGCGCGCGCGGCCAGCTCAAGCTCAAGGTGGAGGCCATGCGCAGCCTGCTGGACCTGCCGAGAAAGCGCTAGGCCCTGGTCGGTGTGCGGGAGGGGGCGCTCCTCTCCGCGGCCTTTGCTCCCAGATGGGCATCGAGGGCCGCGGCCAGGGGCGTCTGGGCGATGGGACAGAGCCCGTATTGTTGGCCCAGCCTCGCATTCCAGACTATGTTGCCTTCGAGCAGGAGAAGGCCCCTGTCGGTGCTGACCAGGTCCCAGCCCACGCAGGGGAGCCAGGAGACCTTGGCGTGGGCGTGTTTGACGAGCTCCAGGGCCTGCTCCCATTTTGGGAAGCCCAGGCCCCTGATGCTTTTTTCGTCGCCGGGCAGCCGGTCCCCCCCGGAGAGGCTGATATCCGCTCCATGGATACAGCCGAGCCTGCCGGTTTCGAGGTCTATGGGAACGAGGACGGTGCGCCCTGGGACGTCGGAAGTGACTTCGTCCGCGGGCGGAGTGCGCAGCGTGGCGTTGACCACGACGATCCTGCCATCCGCATCCCGGCAGCTGAGCACGCGTGCATTCACGAGGGCCTTCTGCGATAGCCCGGCCAGTTCCGGGCAATTGCGCAGGCGCGGTTGAAGCACCTGGGACGTGGAGAGGCCCGCCCTGCGCAAAAAGGCCTCCAGTTCGGCGGAAGGCACAAACCCCTGCAGGGCGCCCTCCATGCGCCACGCTTCCCTTTCCGGCTCCCAAGTGAGCAGCACGCCGCCTCGGCCTGAATAATCCTCGTCGGGTTTCAGGAAGAGGTCCTGGCCCCTGAGGGTTTCCGGGTCTGCCGAGAATTCCACCCCGTCGGGGCCGACCGTGGCCAGGATGGGCACTGTGGCAATGTCGTTCGCGACGCAGAAATTGCCCCAGCCGTTCTTGCCCCAGATGTCCGGCCCGGCATTGCCCGCCCGCATGCTGAGAAGCAGGCGCGTACATTCCTCATGGCTGATGAAGTCGCCCCATTCCGACAGCGGCCGCGCATGGAGGCGGTAGGCAAAGTAATAGTCCGGTCCCAGGTTGTGGCGCAGCGCGCAATAAAGGGCCCCGAAAAGCTGGCGGGTCCGGCCAACGCCATGCCGCTCCCGCGTGGCCCGCCCATGCCTTTGGACGGCGAAAGCCGTTTCCCGGAGTGTGCGCACGGTGTGGAGGCATGCCCCCAGCAGGCTGAGCGCGATCCCGGGTGCGCAGGCGTCGGCACGTCCCAGGGAGAGCGCCTTCCTGCGCAGGCGTGGCAGGGGGGCCTCGCGGCGCGCGTAGGAAAACCAGGGCAGCAGCACACGGCAATGGTCGTAGGCACAGACCGAGTCGATCCTTCCCAGGGCCGAGGAGACGTTCATGCAGGGCCTTTCCGGTGCAGGCCCAGGAGCTCGATACGGTGGTGGAAGTCATGCAGCTCCACCCTGAAGTCGAAGTTGCTGTTGTAGGCGTCCTCAACGGGACGTTCCGTCACCTGTGTGCTGGGGCAGATCAGGGCATCGTAGCGGAGCCCCGCATGGTGGGCCATGCTCACATAGCAGGGGTAGCTGTGGTCTGAGGGGAGCAGCTCGAGGACGCGGGTGCCGGGACGGCAGAAAAGAAGGTTGGTCATGGCCGCGCCATGCACCCCCACGACCGCCTCGGCCTCGCTGAACAGCTGTTCGGGATGGGCCGCCTGACCCGGCTCGATGCGCTCGAAGCCCAGCGGTGCGAGACACTCCCACACCGCATCCTCGTTGAGCATGTGCCGCGAATGGGAGCGGCGGTACACGAAGAGGCGCCGGGGCCTCGGCGCGGGGGCAAAGCTCCGCAGGCCCTGGAGGAAGGACACCGACTCCGCGGAGCAGGTCCTTCTCATCCCCGGAAAGCTGCCGCAGAGCAGGTGCTCGGCGCGGACCAGGAAGCGCTCGCCATAACGCACGGGGATGATCTTGGCGGCGGGGATTCCCGCCGCCTCCACCCAACGCCTCCCGCTCGGGGTGTCGAAAACCGGGAGCAGCACCTGGTCGATCTCGTCCCAGCCGATGCCTGCGCGACGCAGCAGGTGCAGCCTGGAGATGGCATCGAGGCTGAAGTGGTAGAAGTTCTGGGTGGTCCAGGTCGAGAGGAGGCTGAGGGTCGTCCCCCTCAGCTTCCGGGTGTGCAGGCGCGGGAAGGGGAGCCGCTCGCGGGGGGCCACGTCGTGCAGGCGATGGAAGCCCGAGAGGTTGAGCACGCGTTCCCCACGCGGTGTGAAGACCCAGCCGTCCTGGGTGCTGACCCAGGCCTGATCCAGGCGGAGTAGGCCCTTCGACTCGAGTTCGACGGGCATGTATCGGGAAAGTTGATACGGCAGGGGGCCCGAGGCAATCTCCGCTGGCCAGCCGGCGGGGCGGGCTGGGATGAGTTCCTGCCAGCACCCCGGGTCGGCCTTGGCGAGGTCCTGCGTGGTTGTCCAGCGGATGGGCAGCGCGTGGTTGATGCGGCGATAGAGGCCGCGCCTGAGTTGGCCGAGTGTCATGGAAGGTCCTCAGAGCCGCTCGCGTGACCAGAGCACGTTGCGGCGGGTGATCCGGGCCGGCCTGCCCACCACGACGCTGGCACCGGGAATGCGGTTGCGCTTCACCAGTGCGCCCGCTCCCACGACGCAGCCCTCCTCGAGCCTGGTGCCTCCGAGGATCAGGGCGCCGATGCCCACCCAGCAGTGCCGCTCGATGTCGATGTCCATCGCCGGATTCAGCCGCTGGCCTGATGCGCCGTCGAAGAGCGAGTGGCCATCGCTGTTCCTGATCACGGCCTCCTGGGAGACCATGCAGTCCTCGCCGATGCGGATGCATCCCCCCTCCTGGGCCACCACGGTCGCCTTGGTCATGGTGGTGTGCGCGCCGATGCTAAGCAGGGTGCCACTGTCCTCGATGACGAGCCTGACACCGCGCAGGGCGCAGTGGTCCCCAATGACGAGCCGGCAGTCCTGGCCCACCACGCTGATGCTGCAGTCCCAGAGACGGGCTTTCCTGCCGAGCGTAACCTCACAGTGGTTGCCCTCGATGGAGAGGGTGCATCTGCGAAGGATGCTGTTGCTCCGGACCAGCCGGTTGTCACGCCCCTTCATCCGGCTGTGAAAGCCCTTCAGGAAGGAGTACAGCCGCGCCAAGGTCTCCGAATGGCGGAGCCCTTCCTCGCTTGGGCTGGGAAAACTGACGGCAAGAGGCGGCATAGGGCGCATGTATACCGCAATTGCGCCACAGCAACATGGGCGCCGTTCGCAAGGCGTGCGGAAACCGCTAAAAGGGCGGTGTTGGTGTAGCAGATCTTATTCCCCTGGAAGCCGGTGGGAATGGCTGCAGGCCTGCCTGGGCACAGCACGCTCCGTTCATTCTTGCGAAGGACTCCTCGGCGAATTCACCGATTGATAATCCGAAGTGCGTCCGTAAGTTAGAAACGAGGCGGTCCCTTGCGCGGGGCTTCGCAACAGGGCTGGAGTATGGAAGTTGATTTCCTGATACTTATCCCCGCGTCTCTTTGTGAAGCCTCGTGTGGCCATGTCTTGCATGTTGCGTCACTTGATTGCTCCAGCGACCTTCCTCCGGACGCTCACCGCCCCTTTCCCCCATGCCTTCCCTGCGCCGTGCCATTCCCCTCTTCCTGAGCCTCGTGTGTTCCTGCTGCGGGCTTTCCGCCCTGGAGCGGCCGGAGACCACCTTCAAGGTCTTCCAATTTCCGGCTGACAGGATCCCGCGCGTGGATGGCAACGCGGATGATTGGGCGATGGTTCCCGAGTCCTATGTGGTGGGTACTGACCAGTTGGTCGACACGGACAGGAAACATCCGGCGCCCAATCCGAAGACCCTCGACGTGCGGGTGCGCGTGGGCTGGGTCAAGGGGCTCAACCGCCTGTACTTCCTGTACGAGGCTTACGACGACTATTGGGATTTCTCAAAACCCGACCTGCACAACGACACCTTTGAGCTCATGGTGGATGGCGACGCCTCCGGTGGTCCTTTTTTGGATACAAGCCACCGCGACGTCTGGGCTGCGGAGAATGTGGGGCCCGTGCTCTCCAGGCCCGAGCCGCGAATCAGCGCCGAGGAGGCGCACTGGTCGCAGCATGGGGTGCATGCCCAGAACTACCATATCTTCACCCCTGCCATGGAGAAGGACTGGGCGCTTGCCTGGGTGGCCGCCACCTGGATCAAGGAGTTCCCCCACGCGAACTCGGCCTGCTCCCACACCTTCAAGCCGGGAGAGGCGGGCCGGCTCACGCTGGAATTCTGGATCACACCCTATGACTATGCCGGGCCTGAGGGGCCGCAGCGCGCCGTCGAGTCGGTGCTGCGCGAGAACAAGATCATCGGGTTGGGCTGGATCATCATTGATTACGACGACGTTAATTCAAAGCGGAAGAACGGCTTCTGGTGCCTCTCTCCCAAGCGGGAGATGTTTGGCAATGCCTCCCTGCTGCCCGCCTTTCGCCTGATGCCCCTGGACCCCCAGTTCGTGAAGCCCATAGAGGCGCGCTGGAGCTTCAAGGTGGTCGACATGGAGCGCCGCGCGGTGGCCTTCCTGGACGAGTCGGTGGGTGAGGTCACCCGCTGGCGCTGGGACTTCGGCGACGGAGGCTCCTCGGAGGAGCGGTATCCGCTTCACCACTACGCCAAGCCGGGCAACTACATCGTCACGCTTGAGGTCGAGGGCCCGGCGGGCAAGTCGCGCCGCGCCCGGGTCTGGGATGTTCAGCTGCGCTGAAGGGATTTAATGAAGGCGCGCCAGCCACCGTGGCTGCTGATCTCCTGTGCGCCTTCGAGGGCCGCCGCCTCGCAGAGGAAGCCCTGGACGAGGGTGCCGTCCGAGAGTGCAATGCGGCCGATGCCGAGGGGGGCGGGGATCTGCGACACAAAAATGCCGTAGGCTGCCGCGGGCACGGACCAGACCTCCACCTCGATGGCGTGGCCTTGGGAGGCGACGCGTAGCAGGCCGGGTTTTGGGGGCGTGGTGCCGGGCAGGGCGAAGAGCTGGTACTCGGGCTTGGTGTGGACGGCGCGCAGCAGGCGTGCGCCCAGGCTGGTGAGCTGCCAGTTGAGGGGCAGGCCGGAGAGGTGCGCTCCGCAGACGGCCAATTCCACAAAGGGGCCGGGCGACGTGAGGGCGGTGCGGGGCTTGCCTTCGCCAAGAAAACGGGCGCCCCAGGAGAGCAGGCGATCGTCGTGGAAGGCGGGGGCGGCCAAGGTCACGCCCCAAGGGAGGCCGTTGTCCAGGAAACCTGCGGGCAGGGCCAGGCCGCAGAGGTCCAGCAGGTTCATGAAGTTGGTGTAGGTGCCGAGGCGGCTGTTGAGGGTGACGGGGTCCTTCAACACCTCCTCGACCTTGTAAATCGTGGGGGTGGTGGGCAGCAGCAGGGCGTCGATGCCCAGGAAGACGCGGTCGCTCTCCTGGCGCAGGGCGGCGAGCTTGTAGCCGGCTTCAAAGGCGGCGACGGCGCTGAGCTCGGAGGCGGGTTCGATGATCCTGCGCGTGATCGGGTGCAGTGAGCCGGGCTGGGTGCGCAGGAAGTCCTTGATCGTGGCGTAGCGTTCGGCGACCCAGGGGCCTTCATAGAGAAGGCGGGCGGCGGCGAGGAAGGGGCTGATGTCGATTTCAACCAGGGTGGCGCCGAGCTCCTTCCAGCGGGACGCGGCCTTGGCGTAGAGCGAGGCGGCGGCGTTGTCGCCGAAGAACTCGAGCTGGTCGGCGCGCGGGATTCCGAGGCGCGGGGAGGCGGGGGCGAAGCTGGCGGGGGGCTGGGCGGGTCGGGAGAAGGGATCCTGGGGATCGTGGGCCGCGGCGACGGCGAGCACCTCGGCGGCGTCGGCCACGTTGCGCGTGAAGATCGAGACACAATCGAGGCTGCGGCAGGCGGGGACCACGCCGCGCGTGCTGAGGAGGCCGCGCGTGGGCTTC
>JAHFTI010000086.1 GCA_023265535.1 Opitutaceae bacterium | reverse complement strand
CGGATTGCCGGCCTTGTCGGTGCCGAGGGGCTCGGTGCTCAGGTCGATGTCGACCTTGCCGGCGAGGGCGAAGGCGACGACCAGCGGCGGGGACATCAGGAAGTTGGCCTTGATGTTCTGGTGCACGCGCGCCTCGAAGTTGCGGTTGCCAGAGAGAACCGAGGCGGCGACCAGGTCATTCTTGACGACGGCGTCCTCGACGGAGGCGGGGAGCGGGCCGGAGTTGCCGATGCAGGTGGTGCAGCCGTAGCCGACGAGGTTGAAGCCGAGCGTGTCCAGATAGGCCTGGAGGCCTGCCTTCTCAAGGTAGTCGGACACCACGCGGGAGCCGGGGGCGAGCGAGGCCTTGACGGCCGGGTTCACGGTCAGGCCCTTCTCGACGGCCTTCTTGGCGACGAGACCGGCGGCGAGCATGACGCTCGGGTTGGAGGTGTTGGTACAGCTCGTGATGGCGGCGATGAGCACGCTGCCGTGGCCGATGGTGGCCTGGCCGCGGCCGCTGATGGAGACCTCCGCCTTCACGGTGGAGAAGTCCTCGGCCTTCTTGCCGAAGCCGTTTTCGTTGACGGGCTTTGAGAAGGAGCTCGTGAACTCGCCCTTGATCTTGGGCAGCTCGATGCGGTCCTGCGGGCGCTTCGGGCCGGCGATGCTCGGCACCACGGTGCTGAGATCGAGCTCGAGAACCTGCGAATAGTCGACGTCGCCCTTGGCGGGCATGCCCCAGAGGCCCTGGGCCTTGTAGTAGCCTTCGTAGAGGGCGATGTGGTCCTCGTTGCGGCCGGTGCTGCGCAGGTAACGCGAGCACTCCTCGTCGATGGGGAAGAAGCCCATGGTGGCACCGTATTCCGGGGCCATGTTGGCGATGGTGGCGCGGTCGACGAGCGAGAGGGAGGCGGAGCCGGTGCCGAAGAACTCGACGAATTTTCCGACGACCTTGGCCTTGCGCAGCATCTGGGTCAGCGTGAGCACGACGTCGGTCGCGGTGACGCCCTCGCGCACGGAGCCGGTGAGGTTCACGCCGACGACGTCGGGCGTGAGGAAATAGACGGGCTGGCCGAGCATGCCGGCCTCGGCCTCGATGCCGCCGACGCCCCAGCCCACGATGCCGATGCCGTTGATCATCGTCGTGTGCGAGTCGGTGCCCACGAGCGTGTCAGGATAGATGACACCGGACTTGTCGCTGAGGATGCCCTTCGCGAGGTACTCGAGGTTGACCTGATGGACGATGCCGATGCCGGGGGGGACGACCTTGAAGGTGTCGAAGGCCTGCATGCCCCATTTGAGGAATTGGTAGCGCTCACGGTTGCGCTGGAACTCGATGTCGAGGTTGCGCGCGTAGGAGTCGGAACCGCCGCTGTAGTCCACCTGCACCGAGTGGTCGACGACGAGGTCGACGGGCACGAGCGGCTCGATGATCTTCGGGTTCTTGCCGAGCTTCTCCACGGCGGAGCGCATGGCGGCGAGGTCCACGAGGAGCGGCACGCCGGTGAAGTCCTGGAGGACGATGCGTGCGACCACAAACGGGATCTCTTCCGTGCGCGTGGCGTTGGGCTTCCAGGACGCGAGGTCCTTCACGGCTTGCTCGCTCACGCGCTTGCCATCGCAGTTGCGAAGGAGCGACTCGAGGACGATGCGGATCGAGACCGGCAGGCGCTTGACGTTGAAGCCCTGCTGCTCGAGTGCGGGCACGGAATAGTAGGGGTGGGACTTGCCACCGACCGTGAAGCTTTGGAGGGACTGGAAGGGATTCGGAAGAGTACTCATGGACAGGATTGGGCGGCTTGGGCCTGCATGAGCGCGCTGCGCTGGCTGCAGGCCCATGTGACGTGGGAATTACTTCGCGAGAGCGGCCTTCACGGCCTCGAAGTTCGGGAGGTCCTTCGGGGTCGGGGTCTGCTCGGCGTACTTGATGACGCCGTCGGCATCGACGACGAAGGCGGCGCGTGCGCTGGTGTCACCCACGCCGGCGAGATTCGGGAACACCACGTCATAGGCCTTCGTGACCGTTTTGTTGAGGTCGGAGAGGATCGTGATCGTGATCTTGTTGGCCTTGGCCCAAGCCTCCTGGGCGAAGGGGCTGTCCACGCTGATCGCGAGCACCTCGGCTCCGAGGTCGGCGTATTGCTTGATGCCGCCGGTGATGTCGCACATTTCCTGGGTGCAGACGCCGGTGAAGGCGAGAGGGAAGAAGAGGATGACCGTCTGCTTCTTGCCGAAGTTGTCGCTGAGCTTTACATCCTTGAGACCGTCCGCGGTCTTGGTTTTCAGAACGAAATCGGGGGCCTTGGAGCCAACTGCGAGTGCCATGGTGATGAGGGGATGATTGTGGAGAAGTCTTTCCGCAGCAGGGAGCGCGGGGACAGGCGAAAATTGAACCTGCTTTTTTTTTCCGCAAACCGTTTTTCCACTTATCCCAAGCTAGAACCTGCGGTTTACAGCCGCCCGCTCGGGTCAAAAGATTTCCTTATCCTGCCTTTGATTTCAATAAATGGGGGCTTGCGTATTTCAGCCCACGTCGCGCCTCAACTTCGCGCTCGGAGCACTGAGCCGTTGACGCAGGGTGCGGAAACGCGCTAACACCCTCGTCTTCCATCATGAACATCCTCGAAGATCTCCAATGGCGCGGCCTCGTGGCCGACTGTACGGATCACAAGGCTCTCTCGGAGCGCTTGTCCAGCAGTCCCACCGGCCTCTATTGCGGCTTCGACCCCACTGCGGATTCCCTCCATGTGGGCAACCTTGTGCCGCTGTTCGCGCTGCGCCGTTTCCAGCTCGCCGGGCACAACCCCATCGCCCTGGCCGGCGGCGCCACCGGCATGATCGGCGACCCCAGCGGCCGCACCAGCGAACGCCAGCTTCAGACTCCCGAGCGCGTGGCCCATAACATCGCCTGCATCCGAGGGCAGCTGTCCAAGTTCCTCGATTTCGAGGTGAAGTCCAACCCCGCCCGCCTGGTCAACAACGCCGACTGGTTCGCCCCCATCAGTTTCCTGGACTTCCTTCGCGAAGTTGGCAAGTACTTCACGATCAATTGGATGATCGCAAAGGAGTCCGTGCGTTCCCGCATGGAGGACCGCGATGTCGGCATCAGCTACACCGAGTTCAGCTACATGCTGCTCCAGGGCTACGACTTTTACCACCTACGAAAGACCTATGGCTGCGAATTGCAGGTGGGCGCCACGGACCAGTGGGGCAATATCACCGCCGGCACCGAGCTCATCCGCAAGAAGCTCGACGCGACGGCCTACGGACTCGTTTTCCCGCTGCTGACGAAGTCGGATGGCACGAAGTACGGCAAGTCCGCCTCCGGTGCCGTGTACCTGGACCCGGCCCGCACGAGCCCCTACCGCTTCTATCAGTTCTTCATCCAGGCCGAGGATGCTGACGTGGTGAAGCTGCTCAAGACGCTGACCTTCCTCTCGCGTGAGGAAATCGAGGCGCTGACGCTCGACCTCCAGGCCAACCCGGGGGCCCGCGCCGCCCAGAAGGCCCTCGCCCGCGAGCTTACGACGCTGGTGCACGGCCCCAGCGCGTTCTCCGATGCCCAGAAGGCCAGTGAGATCATGTTCGGCGGTGCCTTGGACGGCATCACCGAAGGCCTCTTCAGGGACGTCGTCGGTGAAATCCCGACGCAGATCATCGAGAAGTCCAAGTTCGAGGCCGCGGGCACCCCCCTGGCCGAGCTCCTGGTGCAGGCCAAGCTGGCCACTTCCAAGGGACAGGCGCGCAAGGACCTCGAGGCGGGCGGCATCAGCGTCAACAATGTCCGCTGCACCGACCTCGGCCGCTCCCTGGTGTTGAACGACCTGCTCTTTGGCAAGTACGTCCTGCTCCGCAAGGGCAAGCGCAACTACGCCGTGCTCAGCGTGGAGTGACCCTTGCGTCCCCTTTCGGCCCGCCTCCTCCCGAGGCGGGCTTTTTGTTGGTGCCGGACGGCGCTGAGGAGCCTGCAGCTGGGACGTATTTTGTGAAACTCCATGGGCATGGCTCGCGTCTTTCGGCAAGTCCCTGCAAACTTTGCAGCGCCCCCTGCCCTATCCCCCGCCCCCTGCATCTCATGAACTATCGCCGCCTCGCCGCCCTGGCCATTCTTGCCCTTCCGCTCCTTTCCCCCTGCCTGCAGGCCGAGAGCCGCGTTGTGGAGAAACTCGACCGCGGCCTGGTCGCCCTCCGCCAGGACGACGGCAAGGTCTGGCTCAGCTGGCGCCTGTTCTCAGCGGACGCCGATGCATCCTTCAGGATTTATCGCAGGGTGGGCTCGGCCGCCGCGACCTGCGTGGGCGAGAGCTCCGGCAAAGCCGGTACTTGGTTTGTGGATACAAAGGCCCCGAGGGACTCCGCGCTCAGCTACGAGGTCCGCGCCGTGCTGGCCGGAAGGGAGCTCGACGCCTCAGGCAGTTTCATGCTGGCGTCCGGCGGCTCGAGCCCCTACCTGCGCATTCCACTCCAGGTGCCAGCGGGCGGCACCGGTGACAAGGGGCGCCCTTTCACCTACGAGGCCAATGACGGCAGCGTGGGGGACCTGGATGGCGACGGCCGCCTCGAGCTGATCCTGAAGTGGAGTCCCACCAACGCCCAGGACAATTCGCGCACCGGCAGGACCGCCAACACCTACATCGATGCCTACACTCTGGATGGACAGCAACTCTGGCGCATCGACCTGGGCCGGAACATCCGCAGCGGCGCGCATTACACCCAGTTCATGGTGGCCGACTATGACGGTGACGGCCGGGCCGAGATGATCTGCAAGACCGCCGATGGGAGCATCGATGGCAGGGGCAAGCTCATCGGCGACGCAGATGCCGACCACCGCTCCGAAAGTGGCCACGTGGTTGCCGGCCCCGAATTCCTGACCGTCTTCGACGGCCGCTCGGGGGCCGCGCTCGACACGGTGGCGTATGTCCCCACGCGGCATCCCAGCATCCAGGATCCCACGGGCGAGCAGCTCAAGGCGGTCTGGGGTGACGGTTACGGCAACCGCTCCGAGCGCTACCTTGCCGCAGTCGCCTATCTCGATGGAAAGCTCCCCAGCGCCGTCATGTGCCGCGGCTACTACACGCGCGCCACCCTCGCAGCCTGGGATTTTCGCAACGGAAGGCTTTCGCTGCGCTGGTCCTTTGACAGCGACGATGGGAAACCCGGCCACAAGGCCTACCGCGGGCAGGGCAACCACAACATGAGCGTGGCCGACGTGGATGGGGACGGCCGGGACGAGATTGTCTATGGCTCTGCCGTCTACGACGACAATGGAGAGGGCCTCTACTCCACCGGCTGGGGGCATGCGGACGCCATGCACGTCTCCGACCTGGTGCCCTCCAATCCCGGCCTCGAGGTCTTCAACATCCAGGAGCGCTTCTCCGGCGAGGGCCTGAACATGCGCGATGCGCGCACGGGCAAGCCGATCTTCACCATCCCCTCGGTGAAGGCCGACACGGAAGGTGGCGACAAGGGTGAGGGGCCGGGACGCGGCGTAGCCTTCAACGTCGATCCCCGCCATCCGGGGTCCGAATGCTGGGCGCGCGGTGCGGGCATGTCCGGCATGTACAGCTCGACGGGCGCGCGCATCAGCGAGAAATCCCCCCGCTCCTGCAACTTCGCCGTGTGGTGGGATGGCGACTACCTGCGCGAGCTGCTCGACGGCAACAGGGTCTCCAAGTGGAACTGGCGGGACAGCTCCGAGACCGTCCTCCTGAGTGCGGAGGGTGCCAGCTCCAACAACGGCACGAAGTCCACTCCCGTGATCAGCGGCGACATCCTGGGTGACTGGCGCGAGGAGGTCGTGCTGCGCAGCACCGACAACACCGAACTGCGCATCTATACCACCACGATTCCGACCAGGCACCGCCACGTGACGCTGCTCGAGGATTCCCAGTACCGCCTCGCCCTCGCCTGGCAGAACACGACCTACAACCAGCCGCCGCACCCGTCCTACATGCTGGAAGAGCCCGCGGACTGAGCGGTCGTATCCAAAATCCAACTACACGAATGGGGACACGGCCCTCGTCCCCACCCTGCCTTTGGGGCGGCCATTGCATGACCCCATGGGGCATGCCGGTCCTCGTTACCCACCCTCTGGAGTCTTCCGGGCTTTTCAACTGCGGCAAAAAGGTGCATCCCTTGTCCATACTCACATTTGCGTAGCGCCCCCCGTTTGCCACGCAGTCTTCGCTGCCTAGCATGGGCGCATCAAGACACCCCATACCCAAAAATGTCCAAAGTCATTGTCTCCAGCCTCTATCAATCCGATGTCTTCATCATGGCGTGCCGCCAGTTCGACAAGGCCGCCGATGCAATCAACCTTCCGGAGGACATCCGCGATCGCACCAAGTACCCGCGCCGCTGCATGGCCATGGCCCTGCCCATCAAGCGCGACGACGGCACCGTGACCGTCTACGAGGGCTACCGCGTCCAGCACAACCTCGCCACCGGCCCGGCCAAGGGCGGCATCCGCTTCCACCAGAACGTGACCATCGGAGAGGTGGCCGCACTCGCCATGTGGATGAGCTGGAAGTGCTCCCTCGTGGGCCTTCCCTTCGGCGGCGCCAAGGGAGGCGTCATCGTCAATCCCAGCCAGCTGTCCACCGGCGAGCTCGAGCGCCTCTCGCGCCGCTACATGCAGGAGCTCATCCCCTTCATCGGGCCCCAGGTCGATATCCCCGCGCCCGACATGGGCACCAACGAGCAGATCATGGCCTGGATGATGGACACCTACTCCAACCACACCGGCCACACCGATCCGGCCATCGTGACAGGCAAGCCCGTCTCCCTGGGCGGCTCCGAGGGTCGCCGCGAGGCCACCGGCGCCGGCGTCGCCTACCTGTCCAAGCGGTACCTGGAGGACCTCGGAATCTCTCCCTCGCAGGCCACCGCCGCAGTGCAGGGCTTCGGCAATGTCGGCAGCGAGACTGCCCTGGCCCTCGCCTCCTATGGCGTCAAGGTGATCGCCATTTCCGACTACACCTGCGCCATTCACAATCCCGCAGGCATCAACCTGGCGAAGGCTGTCGAGTACGTGAAGTACAACAAGGTCCTCAAGGACTTCCAGGGCGGGGAGGAGATCACCAATGAGCAGCTGCTCACCCTTCCCTGCACGATCCTCGCGCCCTGTGCGCTTGAGCGTGTCATCACCCCGGAGCTGGCCCCGCTGCTGCGTTGCCGCATCCTCGCGGAGGGCGCCAACGGCCCGACCACCAACAAGGCCGACACCATCATCGAGGAGCGCGGGGACATCGAGCTCATCCCGGACGTGCTCTGCAATTCCGGCGGCGTCATCGCCTCCTATTTCGAATGGCTGCAGAACCTGCAGAACTACTATTGGACGCGCGACGAGGTCCTCACGAAGATGTTCACCATCCTCGACCGGGCCAAGGAGGCGGTCGAGTATCAGAAACGCAAATACAAGTTCAGCCGCCGCCTTGCCGCGCTCACGCTCGGCATCGCCCGCGTGGCCGAGGCGAAGCAGCGCCGCGGTCTCTTCCCCTGAGCAACCCTGTGTTGCCTGCACAAAAAAGCCCGGGCTTGCCCGGGCTTTTTTGTGTGCCGTCGCCGCACCCTGGAGTCGGGGGCGTCGTCGCCGGCGGAGGGTTCCTGTGCTGGAGCGGCTCCGCTTACCAGGCGTAGGCCATGGCCACGCTGGCCTGGCGCGGCGACGCGGGCACCGCCGGCACCTCCTCGAAGGAGGAGTCCCAGAGGTTGTCGATCTGGCCGCTCACGGTCAGGCCGGTGCAGAAGGCGGGATGCCAGGCGAGCCCGAGGCTGCTCAGGAAGTACTCGTCGCGTTGGCTGCG
The DNA here is from genome assembly GCA_023265535.1 of Opitutaceae bacterium. Lineage (GTDB taxonomy): Bacteria > Verrucomicrobiota > Verrucomicrobiia > Opitutales > Opitutaceae > MWDT01. Next base: position 3,241 of record JAHFTI010000086.1, on the reverse strand, counting down.
GCGCAGGATATTGTCGTTCTGGAATCGTGCCTCGTTGTCGAGGCGCAGCTCCACGCCCGCGCCGAGCTTGGCCACGAGCGCCGCCGTGAGGCGGTGCTTGGGGTAGTTCAGGGCGTAGAAGCTGGCGTCGATCTTGGTGCTGCCATAGTCCTCGTCCTTGGTGAGGCCGGTGTAGCCCATCACCAGGTCGAAGCGTTGCCAGGACCGCGTGGCCGAGAGCTCAAAACCGGCCGTGCAAATGTCGACGGCGTTGGCCGTGCGCGCCGTGGTGGCGCTGTTGGTGTAGGTCCAGTCGACCAATTGGTCATCGTTGCGCCAGAAGACAGCGCCAGCCAGCTTCCAGGAGTTGATGGCCAGGCTGCTGCCGAGCTCGATGTTGTCGCTCGTCGTGCGGCCCAGCCTGGGATTGCCGCGGAACAGGCCGCCGTTGGGGTTCGACTTGATCGCCGTGTAGGATGGCACCTGGGAACTCCGCGCGAAGCTCAGGTAGGTCCTGCTGACGGCATTCTGGGCGTGCACCGTGCGGGCAAGTTCGAAGATGGGGGAAACGGCGGACGGCCCCTTGTTGGTGTCGTCGAAACTCGCGCCCGCCTGCGTGGTGAACAGGCTGCCGTCGGCCAGCTTCCAATGGCCCTCGGGTACCAGGCTGAGCTTGTAGTAGTCCCGGTGGCGATACGGGCCGTAGGTCAGCGACGTGGAGTCGATGCGGTCGAACATCGCCTGAGCCGAGCTGAGCAGGGAGAAGTTCTCCAGGCCGAAGGAGCTCCGTCCCTCCAGGGAGAAGCCGTACACGTAGGTGGTGTGCTTGTAGGGATTGAAGCGGCCCGGAATGGTGCGGTCGTACTCGTAGTCGTCCTTGTTGCGGCGCCAGTAGGCGCCTGCCTGGAAACTGTCCCCATTGTCCCATTTCTTCTCGTGGTTGAGCACGAAGAGCACCGTCTGCAGGTTCTCGGTCTCCTTCACGTTGAAGGGCGTGTACATGTTCGGCCAACCGAAGAACTTCCCTTGGTAGGCGGCGACGAGGTCGGTCTGGCCGGCAGCGCTGATGAGCTGCAGGCGGCCGTTGTAGCGCTGGAAATAGTGGTCGCCGTATGCAATGGCACCGGCCGACTCCGAACGTGCAAAGGCCACATCCATGCCGAGGCGGGCGCCGGCCGCGCCCAGTTCCTTGGAATACCCCTGGTAGAATTCCTGGCGATTGCTGCTGAACTCCCCTGCCGCCACGGAGGCGTAGCCCTGCGTCTTGATCTGTCGCCAGCCATAACGCACGGTGCCCACATTGGCGTTGAAGCCCGTGTTCGCGTTTGCGGAGCCGGTCAGGATCTCCGGCGCCGTCAGGAGGCTGGGAGCAATCGGAATCTCGGCGAGGTAATGGCCTGTCTGCGGATCATAGAGACCGACGGAGCCCACCTTGAACCCCGTGTTCTCGAAGATGCCGCCACGGATCGAGACGTCCGCCTGCCCCTCGGCAAGGTTTCGGGCCTGCACGTCCACGCGGGAGTCAAAACGAAGCGCGGTCACCGGCATCGCAAAGGTGCCGACCGGGTCCTGGTTGGCCACGTGCGGCGAATAGACCGTCACGGCGGGCAACTTGACTTCGGTGTCGGTCTGGGCAAACAGCCCGCCCGCCGCGATGGAACTCAGTGAGGCAAGAACCAGGGTTTTCTTCATCGGTGGTGGTTCATAGGTGAACACCGAGAAAAATCAAGTCTATGTTAGGTCGCCAGACTGGTGCTATTAACAATCGCGTTTCTCTGCACATCGAAGCCACTGTGCGGCTGCTGAAAAGCAAAACACCCGGCGCCGTGGAGCGTCGGGTGTTTTACAAAGCGATGAAGGGAGTGGCGGCTTATTCGCCGTCGTTGCCGATAGCCTCGACGGGGCAGCCTTCCATGGCCTCGGTGCATTGCGCCACTTCGTCGTCGGCACTGGGCTGTTTCACAACGAAGGTATAGCCACCCTCGTCACTGCGCTGGAAGAAGGAAGGAGCGGTCTCGCGGCAGAGGTCGCAGTCGATGCACTGCTGGTCGACGTAGAATTTGCCGGGGACGTTGCTGGGCCACTTTTCTGCTTTGTTTGCCATAGGTGAGTTGAGGAAATGATTTTTCGGGGCAGAGTGTCAAGTTGGCAGAGAGCAAACTGAACAAGATAAGTAGTGGTAGCTTCCACCCAAAGCGCGGCTTCTTGCGGCTGCATGTGGCAATGCCCCCCAGCGCCGTCTACGCAGAATCTCTTGCGACACTCGGCTTGTATTCCGGCATCGCAGTCCTAACTTATAATGCAATGGGTTCATACAGATCATACATGAGGGCGGATTACCCACAGGAGCGCAGCCGCGCCCTCGTGTGGCTGCTTTGCGCCGTCATCACCGCCTTTATTCTGGAGATGTGCCTCATCCAGTTTGGTGGGGCCAATTTCCTCGCGCGGAATCTCGTCCTGGCTTCCGAGAATCTGCGCAGCTACAGGGTTTGGACACTCCTCAGTTACAGTTTCCTTCACGACCCGAAGAACCTGCTTCACGTCCTGTTTTCGGCGCTCGGACTTTACTTCATCGGGCGTGAATTGCTGCCTGTCCTGGGCACGCGTCGCTTTCTCTCCCTGTATGGCGTGGGCGCGGTGGTGGCAGGCCTCGTTTGGACCTGCTTCCATTTGAACCCGACGGACAGCCTCGTGGGTGCCTCAGGCGCCATCTGCGCCTTCTTCGTGGTCTTTGCCTGCCTCTATCCGGAGCGGCCCATCACGGTGCTCTTCCTCTTCATCCCAGTCACACTTCCCAAGACCAAATACCTCGCCTGGACACTTTTTGCCTTGGATTTTGTCGGCCTCGTATTCTTTGAGCTTCCCGGTCATCTGACGGTTGTGGCCCATTCGGCCCATCTGGGAGGCATGCTCGCGGGCCTTCTTTTCTATCAGCTGGCCGTGAAGGCCCATGATTGGCGCTTCACCCTGCCCTGGCGTCGTCGCCCCCAGGAAGTCATTCCTCCCGCGTGGGTTGTGAAGCAGGGTAAGCAGGCGGCCACCCCCGCCTTCCAGGTGAATCTCACTGAGCGGGAACATCTGAAGCTCGAGGTGGATCGCATCCTCGACAAAATCAACAGCAAGGGCTTCGGTTCACTTACCCCGGAGGAACGAAAAACTCTGGATGAAGCCCGCGAGATGTTGAGCAAACACTGATTTCTTCCAATTTACACAAAACCGATGCTTCACTTGACCCGGCTCAGAACACTCTTCCTCCCCTGCC
>JAHFTI010000085.1 GCA_023265535.1 Opitutaceae bacterium | reverse complement strand
CGCCCAGGAACTGGGCGCCGACCGCACCGTCCACCACGCGGTGGTCGACGGAGAGCACCAGGTTCATGCGCAGCCCGACCGCGAGCTGGCCCTCGACCACCACCGGCTTTTCCACCGTGGCGCCGACCGCAAGGATCGCCGCGTTCGGCGGGTTGATGATGGCGCTGAAACGATCCACGCCCATCATGCCGAGGTTGGACACGCAGAAGGTGCCGCCCGTGAACTGCGCGGGCTGGAGCTTCTTGTCCTTGGCGGCCTTGCCAAGGCTCTTGGCCTCGGCGCCGATCTGGAACACGCTCTTGAGGTGGGCGTCACGCACCACGGGGGTGATGAGACCGTCCTCGATCGCGACGGCGAAGGAGACATGCGCGGCGGGATGGTAACGCACCTGCGTGCCTTCCCAGGAGGAATTCACGGCGGGCACGCGGCGCAGGGCCTCGGCGCTGGCCTTGAGGATGAAGTCATTCACCGACAGCTTGATGCCGTCCTTCTCGAGGGCGGAGTTGAGCTGCGCACGCAGCGTGGCGAGCGGTGCCGCGTCCACCTCGACCTCGAGGTAGAAGTGCGGCACCGTGGTCTTCGACTCGAGCAGGCGGCGGGCGATGGTGCCACGCATGTTCGAGACGGCCACCACACGCTCCTCCTGGATGGGGCCCTTGCTCAGCAGAGAGGGGCCGGAGGGAAGGGCGGAACCGCCCGCGGGAGCTGCGGACTTGCCGGCGGAGGCGCCACCGCTCTTCTCGGCGGCGAGCACGTCGGCGCGCACGATGCGGCCTCCGGGACCACTGCCCTGGATGCGGCGCGCATCGAGGTTCTTCTCGGCGGCGAGCTTCTTGGCCAGCGGGGAGATCTTCACGCGTCCCTCATTGACCACCGGTGCGGGAGCAACGGGGGCCGGGGCGGGAGCCACGCTCACGCTCGGGGCCGGGCTGGCCTCGACACGGGCGGGGGAGGCATATACGGCCGGAGCCGCCGGAGCGGCGGCAGCAGGCGCGGGCGCCGCGGCAGCCGCGGGAGCCGCAGCCTTGGGAGCGGGAGCGGCCGGGGCCGCCACCGTCTCACCGGCCTTGCCGATGGCGCAGAGGGCTGCACCCACGGCGATCTGCGAGCCCTCGGGCGCGAAGATTTTCAGGAGCGTGCCGTCGTAGAACGACTCGAGCTCCATCGTGGCCTTGTCGGTCTCGACCTCGGCGAGCATGTCGCCGCTTTTGACGACGTCGCCCTCCTTCTTCTTCCATTTGACCAGCGTACCCACCGTCATGGTGTCGCTGAGCTTGGGCATGTCGATGATTTGAGCCATGGTGTCTGTGTGATTGGTGATTGGAGTGTCAGCAGTGCGTCATCAATGGCCACTCATTTCATGAGGGCGAGCGCAGCCTTGAGGATGCGGTCGGGATTCGGCATCTGCTCCTTCTCGAGCGGCGGGCAGTAGATCTGCGGGGCATCGATGGAGGAAACGCGCTTGATCGGCGCATCAAGGTCGTCAAACGCCTTGTCCTGGATGATGTACGCGATCTGGGCGTCCACGCCGCAGAAGGGCTTGTTCTCCTCGACCAGCAGCACACGGTGCGTCTTGCGCACGGAGGCGAGGATCGTCTCCTCGTCTAGCGGGCGGATGGAGCGGAGGTCGACCACCTCGGCGGAGATGTTGTACTTCTCCTGGAGGATCTCGGCCACCTTCAGCGAATGGATGACGGAGCGGCCGTGGGCAATGATCGAGAGATCCTTGCCGACGCGCTTCACATCGGCCTTGCCGAGGGGAATGAGGTACTCCTCCTCCGGCACTTCCATGCGGTCATTATAAAGGATGGTGTTTTCCATGAACATGACCGGGTCATTGTCACGGATCGCGGACTTGAGCAGGCCCTTGGCATCATAGGCCGTGCAGGGCACGACCACTTTCACGCCAGGGTGGTTGGCGCAGACGTTCTCGGGCGTGTGCGAATGCGTGGCGCCGACGTTCGTTCCACCGTTGGCCGGGCCGCGGATGACGATCGGGCAGTTGATCTGGCCACCCGACATGTAGCGCACGTTGGCGGCGTTGTTCAGGATCTGGTCGAAGGCCACCGAGTAGAAGCTCCAGAACATGAGCTCCATGATGGGGCGGACGCCGAGCATGGAGGCACCGATGCCCGCGCCGATGAAACCGGCCTCGGAAATCGGGGTGTCGATGACACGCTCCGGGCCGAACTTGTCGAGGAGACCTTCGGACACCTTGTAGGCGCCATTGAACTGACCGACCTCTTCGCCCATGAGCAGGACGTTGGGGTCACGGCGCATTTCCTCTTCCATCGCTTGGTTGAGGGCTTCGCGGTATGTGATGACAGGCATGAAATTGATTCGTTAAGGATCGCGGTTGATGGGTTCGTGTCGGGCGCGCTCAGTCGAAGATGATGCGGCCCTGGGACACCTTCTTGTCCAGGTTGTCCTCTTCCCAATAGATGTCCTTGGTGATGTCCTCGACGGTGGGGTAGGGGCTCGCCTCGGCGAACTCCGCCGCCAGATCGGCCTCGGCACGCGCCTCCTGGTCGATCTTCTCAATGATCTCCTGGGTCAGCACCTTCTCCGCGAGCAGCGAGGCCTGGAAGATGTTGATCGGGTCCTTTGTCTTCTGGTACTCCTCGATCTCAGCCTTGCTGCGGTAGGTCTTGTCCGGATCGGCCACGGAGTGACCGCGATAACGGTAGGTGTCGATCTCGAGGACCGCCGGCTTGTGCTGCTCACGGGCGATCGTGAGGTACTTGTCAGCCTTTTCGCGCACCTCGTAGAGGTCGTGGCCATTGCAGACATCCCAAGCCATGGAGTAGCCGGCGGCACGCTGGGCCAGCGAGGTGCCGGCGGAGGAGCGGGACTGGCTCGTGCCCATCGAATAGCGGTTGTTCTCAATGACGAAGACCACCGGAAGATTCCAGAGGGCCGCCAGGTTGAAGGCCTCGTGCACGGCACCCTGGTTGACAGCGCCGTCGCCCATGAACGCCATCGCGGCGCCCTTGCGCTTGAGGTACTTCAGGCCGAAGGCCAGGCCGGCGCCGAGCGGAATCTGGCCGCCGACGATGCCGTGACCACCCCAGTAGTTCTTCTCGGGGGCGAAGTAGTGCATCGAACCACCCTTGCCCTTGGAGCAACCCGTCACCTTGCCGAACACCTCGGCCATGAGTGCCTTGGTGTCCATGCCCACCGCCATGGCGTGACCATGGTCGCGATAGGCGGTGATGACGTGGTCATCCTTGCCCATGACCGAGCAGCAGCCCACTGCGACCGCTTCCTGCCCGATGTAGAGGTGGAGGAAGCCACCGATCTTGCCGGCTTGGTAGGCGCGCAGGCTGCGCTCCTCGAAGCGACGGATGCGCATCAGTTCGCGATAGAGCGCGATCTTGGCGTCCTTGGAGAGGCCGCTGTTGATCGCAGCAGTTACGAAGGGCGATACGACCGGCATGTCGCCGGCACCGCATTGTTTGTCGGAAGCGTTGGAATTGCTCACGGGTAGGGATTCGAAATCAGATCTAATCTTGACCCGACAACCTAAGTCGCCGGGGAAAGAGGCACCATGAAGCAGCCCGGGGCAAACGCAAGTCACACAGGCGGAATGGGGGAAAGCCCTACCTGATAGAAGAAAAAGTTCATCTACTAGCTCACCCCGCCGACCTGCGCCTTATCATGGGGTGTAATCTGCTCGGTCTCGACCACCAGGCGCCCCGGACTTGCGCAATCCACTCGCAGTGCGACGAATCGATCACGGTACTTGTCCCAGATTGCCCAGAGCGCATGCCGGTGAGTCTCGGGAATCGCAAGCCCGTCGATCTCCTCCCGCCTGTAGAAGCCGAAGCTCCCCTCCTCAATCGTCGGCGGCAGCGCCTGGATCGGCTTCGTGCAGCGAAACAGGAAGATGAGCCAATGGGACTGCCCCTCATAAGCCTTCTCCGCAATCATCGCGAAAAGGTGAAAATCAGCCGGGCTAACCTCATGCCCCGTTTCCTCGCGCGTCTCCCTTGCGGCGCACTCGAAGGGCGACTCTCCGATTCCGGTCTCCAGCTTGCCGCCTATGGGGCTCCAATTGCCAAGGTTGGGCTGCTTGTTGCGCAGGATGAGCAAATGCTCGCCCGCTTCGTTCTGAATGAAGACCAGCACGGCCAGCTTATAGGACAGGGTGGGGGAACCAGGCTGTGTCATGTGCATCCGAGAACAATCGCTTGCCCAACAATCGCAACCCTGTTCCTCTCACCACACCCGCCGCGAATGAACAAGCGCCTCATCTCGCTCACCACCTGCGCCATGCTGATCGCCAGCTCCCCCGGCGTCCTCGCAAAGCAGGCCGCGGATCCCATGGCGCAACGCACGGCGCAGAAGATCCGCCTGATGTCCGAGGCCCTCTCCGCGAAGGACAAGGGCGATTACGCCGCGGCCAAGGCTCGCTTGGAGGAATTGCTCAACCTTTCCGCAAACGACCCCCAGGTGCGCCAGCTTCTTGCACAGGTACAGGTGCTCGCCACGGCCCCCAAGGACATCCCCAAGCCGCCGCCTCCCCCTCCCGTGGTCCTTCCCGATCCCCGCGAAGAGGCCACCAAGCCGGCCGAGCCCGCACCCGCCCCCACCACCTCCAAGGCCCCTCCCTCTCAGCCGCCGCCCGCTCCCGCGGAATCCCTGCTGCCCCTGTCCCGCCCTCGGCCCGCCGGCTCCGGTCCCACCGACCTCGCGGCCTTGGTCAAGGAGGAGACCGACCGCCAGACCTATCACATCGAGAAGGCCCGCCGCGAACTCTGGTACGTGCGCCGCCTGGGGGATGAGGGAAGGCACGCCGAGGCGCTCCGCCAGCTCTCCACCGTCGGCCAGGACCTGCCCACCAATCCCCGAACCCTGCCTCTCCAGCAGGAGCTCGCCGCCACCCGTGTGGACCTCGAACACCGACTTCGCGTTGCCAGCCTCAATCCCGGAGCGGAACCACCACGTCTCTCCCTCGTGAAGGACGATATCTCCACGGTGGCGAAGTCCACCGATCCGCTCACCAAGAAGGCCCTCACCATCGAGCTCCACATGCTCGAACTCTCCGGTGACCTCATCGATGACTTCTGGATCGCCTGGCGTCTCTTCAGCGAGGCTGAGACCGACCGTTCTCCCACACGCATCCACCAATCCATCTTCGGTCGCACCCACTCCCTTTTCCGGCCGGGCAATACTCCCAGTCGCCGCCAGCAGCAACTCCTGCTGGCCTTCCGCCTCGCCTCCCCGCGCATCTTCAATTCGACCCCGCTTCCCGCCAAGGACCGCTCCCTGGGCTTTGTGGCCTTTCTCGACGCAGGCGCCATCGTCCGCACACTCTCCGCGATGAAGGGCTGCCAGGTGCTGGGTTCACCCCGCTGGGAAAGCTATGCGGGGCAGGGAGCCCAACTCACGCTCACCCCAGAGCAGCACAATGGCACCGAGGACCCATCACTCGCCCCCCAGGTGGGCTGGCAGATCCGGGTGGCCCCGCAACTCAGCGAGGCGGGCCGTCAGGTCCAGCTGGATCTCCAGCCCAAGATCACCCGCTACGCCGGCTTCATCCCCTCAGCGGCTGAAACCAGCGCCTCCCCACGACCCACCCTGAGCTCCGTTTATTCCACCCACGAACTGCGCACGCGCGTGCAGGCACCCGTGGGGGCCACCCTCGTGCTCACAGGCTTGGAATGGCAACAAAGCCCCGCCAAGGCTCCTGCACCCGGCTCGCTCGTCCATCTGCCTGTCTTCGGTGATGTGCTGCGCGCCCGCGAATTCATCCAGGAGCGCTCAGAGCTTCTCGTGCTCATCAGCACGCAGCTTGCTCCCTAACGGGAGGCATCCAAAACCCAAAGGCTCAGGGCGAGGGCATAACCGAGCAGGTAGAGCCCGCTTCCGGCCAGGAGTTGAATGAGCTCCAGCGACGTGCGTTCCGGACGGAGCCGATAGCAGAGCCTGACGGCCCAGAGGAACAGGCAGCCCAGCGGCAGCCACGCGACCATCGAAGGCTCATAGCCTTCACCCAGCAACAGGAAGGGCACCGCCATGGCGAAAACATGCGCCGCGATGAATTGCCCTTGGGCAAAGCTGCGCCCAAAGCGCACCACGGTGGTCCGCTTGCCGGCCACGCGATCGGTATCCACATCGCGATAGTTGTTCGCCACAAGTATGTTGGCTGCAAGTGCCCCCATGGCTATGGCACAGATGATCACCGCAAGGGGCAATTCCTCTGCCTGCACGTAATAGGTGCAGCAGGTGGCAACCAACCCGAAGAAAAGGAACACAAAGACATCACCCAGTCCAAGATAGGCCAAGGGGAAGGGGCCCCCTGTGTAGGCCAACGCACAGGCGATGCAGGCAATGCCCACGGCGAGCAGCGGCCAACCACCGTAGGGAATCAGACCAAGGCCTACCAAGAAGGCCAGGACACAGACACCGATGGTCGCGCGCTTCATGGTCTCCGGCTTGATCAGCCCCGACGCCACCGCCCTCCGCGGCCCCACTCGCGCCGCCGTGTCCGCACCCTTCAGGTAGTCGTAATAGTCGTTCGCGAAGTTGGCGGCCACCTGCGCCAGCAGTGCAAAGACAAGACACAGGGCGGCAGCCACGACCTGCTCCTTGGCCTCACCCCATGCGAGCGCGGTGCCCATGAGCACAGGGGCAATCGCCGCAGGCAAGGTCCTGGGGCGCATGGCGGAGATCCAATGGAAGGCTGAAGTGTTCATGGTGTGGGTGGGGCCCAAGGGGAGGCGCAAGGTGCTCCGAGGGAAATGCCAAAAATGCGCTACGCTCGAGCTTGTTCCTATCCTATCGGATGGCAAAGCCTTGGAATTCAGCCTCTCGTCTGCGCGAATTCCGTTCGGTCTTGCGAATATGGCCATGCATCCGCTCCTCAAGCGCTGCGACATAGGCATTTACCTGCGCTTTGGAGCCCTCCAGCTCCAGGTGCACGCGACCGTCGGGCAAATTTTTCACAAAGCCCGTAACTTCAAACTCTTTGCTCACCTGCAAGGCACAGTAACGGAAGCCCACGCCCTGCACATGTCCCGTAAAGCTTATGATCTCGTAGTACGTCTCTGGCATGTCCCATGCATCCAACCTTTCTGTTCAGCCCCCATCAACAAACAAAAGCATCCGGTTTTTGAATTTGCTTTCCCTCCCCCCCTGACCACTGTTCGCCCACTGCCTTTACTCTCCCTTATCTCGAATGATTCCAAAAGACTCCGACAGCTCCTCAGATGGTGATTGGGACGATCCCGAAGAGCTTGGCTGGACTGAATTTGAGTGGGAAAAGTACCTTCGCTCCCAGGATGAGGTTGTGCAGCGCTATATCTCCCTCTACGAGCAGGCCGGACAGGCCGAGGACCGCATCGATTTTGTGGCCCGCCAGATGGACTGGGACGACCTCTCCGGTGAGGACGGCAACGACGACGAGGATCAGGACGAGCTCGACGATCTCGATGACTTCGACCCCTACACCCTGCAGCGCAATCCGGTCTTCATCGCCGCCACCGCCCTTTACCAGCTGATCACGCGCAACTGGGAGCTGAGCATCATCGGCAATCCCGGTGTGCCTGCGGCGCTGGCCGTCTCCTTCCAGACCTCCCTCTTCCGAGGGGAGCGCAATGCGCTTCTCGGCATCCAGTCACTCGACCTGGGCGACTACACCTTGGGAGTGAGCCTTTTCAAGCGTGCCATGAGGGACCTCAACGTCTCCATGGGCTACCTGAACGCGCCCGAGTTCCGTGAAGGCGGCGTGCTCGCCTCCTTCCGCACCGCCGCCATGCCCCAGCTCTTCGACCTGCGCGAGGTGCTGCTTCGCGTCGTGCGTGAGTGCAGGGACGAGATCGCCCGCCACCCCCGTCCGACCGACGAGGATGAGGGCGACAAGCGCGCCGGCGAGGCCTGATGCACCTCAGCTGATCCTCACCAGGATCTTGGTGATGGCGGAAGGGTTCGCCGACCATTCGGCAAGCGCCTGCCCCGCCTGCTCCAGGCCTACTTCCCGTGTGATCACGCGCTCGTAGGGAAACGTGCCCTTCTGCAGGTACTCGGTCACGCGCATGAAATCCTCGGGAGCCGCATTCCGCGAGCCCATGATGTCGATTTCCTTCTGCACAAAAAGCTTGGTCGCAAAGCTGACCTCGTCCTTCGCGTAGCCGATGCAGACCACGCGCCCCGTGAAGGCCACTTCCTCGACGGCTGCACAATACGTGAGAGGATGACCCACCGCCTCGATGATGAGATCCGGGCCGTGGCCCTGCGTCAGTTCAAGCAGGCGCTCGTGAAGCGGTTCGCTCCTGGAGTTCACCCCGTGGCTGGCCCCGAGGCTGCGCGCCAGCGCAAGCTTCTGGTCGTCGATGTCGATGGCAATGACTGTGGCACCGAACGACGCTGCACCGGCGATGGCGCCCAGGCCGATCATGCCACAGCCGAAGACCGCCACGATGTCGGAAGCCTGCGCACGCCCGCGCGCGGCAGCATGGAAACCCACCGTGAGCGGCTCGACCACGGAGAGTTCCCGCACCCCGAGCCCCTGAACCCTGATAAGCTTCTCCCAGGGAACGCAGATGAATTCCGTCATGGCTCCATCGCGCTGCACACCGAGGGTCTGGTTGCCCTTGCAGGCATGCGGGCGTCCCCGCCTGCAGGAGGCGCATTGGCCGCAGTTGGAATAGGGGACCACGGTCACGTCCATTCCCGGCTGGAACTCCGCGGGCACGCCCTCCGCCACCGCCACGATCGTGGCTCCGATCTCGTGGCCCGGGATGCGCGGGTAGCTGACCATGGGGTTGCGCCCCTGGAAGGTGCTCAGGTCGGAACCGCAGAAGCCGACGGAGCGGACGCGCAGCAGCACCTCTCCCGCGCGCGGCGCGGGCTGGGGGACCTCCGCAATTTCAACCTGTCCTGGGGACGTGATGCGTAATGCTTTCATGGATACAAAGTGGGTGTCAGAGCCCGTAGGCCTCGCGGGCGTTGCCCGACCAGAAGGCCTCCTGTTCGCTGCTGGAAAGGCGGGAGACGAGGCGTCCCGCGAGGGCGGCCCAGTCCGCGTACCCCGTGGCGACAAGGCACACGGGCCAGTCGCTGCCGAACATGAGCCGGCGCGGGCCGAAGGCCTCCAGCGCCCCCTCGAGATAGGGGCTCAGCTCCTGCTCCGTCCAGGAGTGGATGTCCGCCTCGGTGACGACCCCCGACAGCTTGCACCAGACATTGGGCCGCCTGGCCAGCTCCCGCATCCTGTCGAGCCAGGGCTGCAGCTCGCGGGCCTTGATCCTGGGCTTGGCAATGTGGTCGAGGATGAATCGCTGGTTGGGGTGCCGGTCCACCAGCTGCAGCACCTCCGGCAGCTGGTGCTCAAACACGAGGATGTCGTAGGCCAGCCCACGATCCGCCAACTGGGCGAGGCCGCGGTTGAAGTCCGCCCGCAGCATGTACCCAGGCTCGGGCTCCCCCTGCAGCACATGCCGCAGGCCGGCCAGTTTCGCACGCCCCGAAAACCGGTCGAGTTGCCCGGTGATGTCCGCTGACACCAGGGGCAGCCAACCCACCACGCCGGCTATCAGCTCCTCCCCGTCAGCCAGTTCCAGGAGCCACTCCGTCTCCTCCACGCTTTGCCTGGCCTGCACCGAGATCACGCGGTCGATCCCAGCGGCGGCCGTGGCGGCACGCAGGTCGGTGGGGAGGAAATCCCTCCTTATGGCCGCCATCGTGTCGTCGATCCAGCCGTATTCAGTTTCCGAATACTTCCAAAGGTGGTGGTGCGCGTCGATTTTCACGGGTGTTCCTTGTGTGCGAGTCGTGCTGCTCAGAGGTGCGGGTATGAGGGGCTGACCAGGCCGGCCCGGCGTATGTCCGCCCAGAATTCCGCCGGCAGTTTCAGCGTGGCGAACTCCACGTTTTCCGCAATCCGGTCCGGGTTGCCCGTGTTCAGGGCCACCGCGCGGATGCCCGGCGCGGAGAGGCCGAACTGCACGCAGGCTGCGGCCGGCTTCACGGCATGTCTCGTGCACACCTCCATGAAACGCTCCCTCCATGCGAAGAGCGGGGCATCGGCCGGATTGCCCGGCGAAAGCACGCGGTAGTCGAAGAACTTTCCACCTGTCAGGAAGCCTGCGTGGAAGACGGCGGAATTGATGATCAGCGTCCCCTTGCCCCGGAGCTCCTCGATGAACTCCAGCAGCTCAGGAGGATGCTGCAGGATCGTGAAACTGCAGGCCAGCATCACCCAATCGAAGCGGATCTCCCTGGCGAGTTCACGAATCACACGCCAATCCTTGGAGCCCACGCCGATCGCACGTGCCTCGCCCCTGGCCTTCAACTCGAAGAGGGATTCGTAGGCCTCGAGGATGTCCTGGCGGCGGCGCAGCCGGTCCTCAGCCCCGCAGGCGGCGGCCAGGTATTCATCCGGATCGTGCACCGAAAGCAGCTGCGGCCTGTAGTCACCGAGCAACTCGCAGCCCTGCTCCCAGCACTCGAGGATACCCCTGCGGGAAATCCGCTGCTCCGCGTCGTGCGTCAAGCCCTCCCAAACGCCCTTTTCAAAAGTGGGCTCAGCGCCCTTCAGTGGCACGCGAAACCACCCCAGCTTGTTGCTGATAAGTACTTTTTCACGGCTCACCCCCAGGCGTTTCAGGTTCCGCCCCATGACCTCCAAGGCCATTCCGGCACCATATTTGCCGGCGGAGTCCAAGGTGATCGGGCTGGGGGAGTAGCGCAGCCAGTTCTCTGCAATGCGTTCCTTGGTCGCTTCGGGGACCGCCGCATAGAGGTTGCCCAGGCAACTTGTGCCGAAAACGATCGGAGGCAACGTAAGTTTCTCAGCATCAGACTTAATAGAATTGCCACTCATGACTCAATAGGATTCCTTCAACTTGCTTTCGCCAGGCCGCGCCGGCCACTGCCTTTCCCACGGGGTTCAACGCAGTTCCATGAGGAGCCTTGCCCCCGCAGACGAGATCCGAAATCCAAAAGTCAATTGTAGACATGAATCGCACAAAGGGGAACAGCCGGCACTTGTTAATCCGAACCCTGTCGAAGCTTAATTCCCCATGAAACCCCTAA
>JAHFTI010000573.1 GCA_023265535.1 Opitutaceae bacterium | reverse complement strand
CGGGCATGAAGGCGCGGTAGTAGGCGTAGGCCTGGTCGCCGTTGCCGCGGGCGATCTCGGCGAGCACGGCCCAGCTCTTGGTGTGCGAGAAGATGCCGCCGTTCTCCTTGTTGCCCGGGTTGAAGAGCACGGCGCGCTGCACCTTGACGGGGGTCTTGTCGAAGGGCGGGTTGCACATGGCGACGCCCCAGTCGCTGGCGAGGCGGTCCTTCACCGTGCCGAGCGCCTTCTCGGTCTGCTCGGCGCTGGCTGCGCCTGACATGACGGCCCAGACCTGCGTGTTGAGGTAGACCTGGCCTTCCGGATAGTTCTTGGTGCCGTAAACGATGCCGTCCTCGGTGACGGCCCAGATGAACCAGTTGCCGTCCCAGCAGCTGGCCTGGATGCGGGCGTCGAGGGCGGCGAGCTCGGCGAGGGCCCAGGCCTGTTCGGCGGGGCGGCCCAGCTGCTGCGAGATCTCGGCGTAGACCTTGAGGCCCAGGCGGACCTGGAAGGTGACGAAGACACTCTCGCCCTTGTAGCCGAGCTTGAGGCAGTCGTTCCAGTCGGCGGCGAGGCCGCAGGGCAGGCCGTTGCGGCCGGTGCGCTCGAGGTTGAACTCGAGGGCGCGGCGCAGGTGGCCGTACACCGTCGCCTCGCCCTTGTCGGCGTAGGGGACGACGAGGTCGTAGTAGGCCACGTCACCGGTCTCGGCGACGTAGGCGGGAATGGTGTTGAAGAACCAGAGGCAGTCGTCGGAGCGGAAGTGCTCGGCGGGCGTGGGCTTCATGGAGCCGGGCTTGTGCAGCCAGGGGCGCACCTCGGGCTGGGCGCCGCCGCAGCTTTCCTGCGCGGAGACCATGAGGGTGAGGCGCTCGCGCACGTGGGTGGAGAGCATGCCGCACACGCCGAGCATGTCCTGCACGGTGTCGCGGTAGCCGAAGCCGTCGCGGTTGTCGCCCGTGTACACGAGAGAGCAGCTGCGGGACCACTCGTAGGTCATGAGGGCGTTGTAGGCGTTCCAGACATTGACCATGTGGTCGAAGTCGGCGTCGGGAGTCTTCACCTGCAGGTTGCCGAGCAGGCCGTGCCAGTGGGCCTTGAGCTTCGCGAGCTCGGCGCGGCAGGCGGCGGCGCTGCCGAACTGCGCGCGGACCTTGGCGCCCACTGTATCCGCTTTTCCGATACCGAGCAGGACGACCAGCTCGGCGCTCTCGCCGGGGGCGAGGGTGAGGCGGCTCTGAAGCGCGCCGCAGAGGTTGTCGGAGAAACCCTCGCTGCCGGTGCAGGCGCCGCGCTCGACGGCCTCGGGCTTGTCGAAGCTGCGGTACACGCCGAGGAACCTCTCGCGCTCGCAGTCGTGGCCCGTGACGGGGGCGCCGACCTGGGTCATCCACCACCAGCGGCTCTGGTCGCGGTTGGCGAAATTGCCCGGATCCTCGGGGAGGCGCCCGCAGGAGCTGGCGCTGATGAAGCCGTCCTTCCACTGGGCCTCCGCGATGTACTGGGTGTACTGGAGGTTCAGGGTGTCGTTCATCAGGTTCCACTCGGTGGTGAACTCGCAGAACGAAAAGACGTCGAGCTGGCGCGCGGTGGAGCCGGTGTTGGTGACCTTGAGCATCCAGTACTCGAAGTCGGCGTCGAGCGGGATGAAGTAGGTGGCCTCGGTCTTCACGGCCGAGTATTCGCTCTCGATCACGGCGTAGCCCATGCCCATGCGGCAGGTGGACTTGTATTGGTCGAGGGGCTTGCCGACGGGTTGCCAGGCTGCGGACCAGAAGTCGCCCGTGGCGGCGTCGCGCAGGTAGAACTGGCGTCCGGGCATGTCCATGGGCACCGAGTTGTAGCGGTGGCGCAGGATGCGGCCCTCGGCGGGGGAGCGGGTGAAGGAGTAGCCGCCGGCGTTGTTGGTGATGATGCCACCGTAGCGGCGCGAGCCGAGGTAGTTGGACCAGGCGCGCGGGGTGTCCGGGCGGGTGATCACATATTCACGGGCGGGATCGTCGAAATGGCCGAAGTTCATGGAGGGGGTTTGTCGGAGGTCGGATGTCAGATGTCGGAGGTCGGACTGCGGATGCTTTAGGTCTGAGCTCGGTTACCTGGTCTGAAGCCTGAGAGCAGACAGCGAAGGTCGGAGTGTGAAAGGGGCAGGCAAGGGGGCGGGGCGGCGCGGGGCCCGGCGGCGTGGTTCAGGCGCCGCCGGGGACCGGTGCCGGTGGTGTTCAGCCCAGCGTGGCGATGATGCGGCTGCCTTCCCTGAGGAGGGCGGCCGGGACGATCTCGCCGCTGACGGGCTGACCGTCGACGGTGAGGGACTTCACGCCGCCGCAGACGCCGGCGGGGTTCCTCACCTCGATGGAGACGTTCTTGCCGCGGAAGTGGCGGGTCATCGTGAAGCCGGGCCAGGCCTTCGGGATGCAGGGGGCGATGCGCAGGCCCTCGATCTCGGGGCGGATGCCCAGCAGCCAGTGGGTGGCGCTGTAGAAGCTCCAGGAGGCGGTGCCGGAGAGCCACGGAACGCGCGAGGCACCCTCGTTGGTGTTGTAGCGCGAATAGGTGGTCTGGCAATGCACGTAGGGCTCGACCTCGCGGACCTCGGCGCGCTCGTTGTAGGCGGAGGGCATGAAGGCGTGGTAGTAGTCGTAGGCCTGGTCGCCGTTGCCCTGCATGACCTCGGCGATGACGCCCCAGCTCTGCGTGTGGGAGAAGATGCCGGCGTTTTCCTTGATGCCCGCGTTGAAGAGCGTGGCCTTCATGATCTCGGGGTTGGCCTTGATGAAGGGGGGCGCGCAGAGCATCACGCCGAAGGGCGTGGCGAGGCGGTCCTTCATGGTCTTCAGGCAGGTGTCGGCCTGCTGGCGCGTGGCGGCGCCCGACATGACGGCCCAGACCTGGGTGTTCATGTAGACCTGGCCCTCGGCGAAATTCTTGGTGCCGTAGATGGTGCCATCCTGGCCGACGGCCCAGATGAACCACTCCCCGTCCCAGCAGACGGCCTGGATCTTGGCGTCGAGGGCCTTCAGCTCGGCGCG
>JAHFTI010000572.1 GCA_023265535.1 Opitutaceae bacterium | reverse complement strand
GCCTGGGACCCGCATCGGGTGCTCATCGACTATCCGAAGGGCAACTCCCGCAGCCTCTCCCCGGACCGTCTCGACAAGCTGCACTATTTTGTGGCCCGCCTCGCCGATCGTGGCGTTTTCTCCAATATCAACCTGCTCGTGTCGCGCGAGCTGAAGGCCGGCGACGGCGTGGGCGCCGAGGTCACCCAGCTGGGCTGGAAGGACCAGCAGATCCTGGGTTTCTTCCACGATGGCGTGCTGGCCCTGCACAAGGAGTTCGCCACCCAGCTGCTCAGCGCCCCCAATCCTCACCGCGGTGGCAAGTCCCTCGCCCAGGATCCCGCGGTGGCGATCGTCGAGGTCATGAACGAGAACGGCCTCGTGCAGAAATGGTATGAGGGCGTGCTCGACACCCTGCCTTCCATCTATGGCACGGCGCTGCGCGACAAGTGGAATGCCTGGCTGCGCACGCGTTACACCGACACCGCATCGATGCTGACCGCCTGGGGCGCGCAGGTCGTTCCCCTCGGGGCGGAAAAGCTCAACAATCCGTCCTTCCTGTCGGGCAGCTCGGGCTGGAACCTCGAGCAGCACAATGGCGCCGCCGCCACGGCCACCGTCACCACGGACTTCAACGGTCAGCCGGCCCTGCGCCTCTCGGTCACGACTCCCTCTGCCACGGGCTGGCACCTCCAGTTCAACCAGGCCAACCTCTCCCTCGCCCAGGGCCAGCTCTACACCGTGAGTTTCTGGGCGCGCGCCTCCGTCGCGGGAGCTCCCCTCACGGTCGTCGTCGGCCGCGCCCACACGGACTATGCCTGGCTCTCCCAGGCACTGGCTCCCAAACTCACGACGGGCTGGCAGCAGTTCCAGTTCACTTTCCAAAGCGCGGTGACCGAGGCGAACGCCCGCCTCGATTTCACTGACTTCGGGTTTTCAGCCAACACCCTCTGGATCGCCGGGGTCAGCCTGCGCACGGGGGGAAGTGTGGGCGGGCTACCTCCCGGTGCCACGCTCGAGGCCGGCACCGTTCCCAACACCCTGCGCACTCCCGCCGACAATGCCCCCACGCTCGGCCAGCGCTCCGACTGGCTGCGTTTCTGTTTTGGGCTCGAGCGCAGTTACTGGTCCACCATGAAGTCGCACATCCGGGATACGCTGGGTTACGGCGGACTGGTCTGGGGAAGCATCATCTCCAACAGCCCGCCCAATTCGCAGGCGGTCTTCGACGCCATGGATTCGCATGCCTATTGGCAGCATCCCGCCTTCGAGGCGGGCTACGACTGGGACGCGGTGCGCTGGACCCTCAACAACATCTCGATGGTCAACAGCCCCGCTTCCAACACCCTCACCGGCATCGCCCGGCAGCGTGTGAAGGGCTACCCGCACAATGTCACCGAGTACCAGCATCCCTCTCCCAACAGCTATTCCGCCGAGGGCCCGCTGCTCGTCGGCGCCCTGGGGGCGCTGCAGGATTGGGACAGTTTCTGGATGTTCGAGTATGTGCCCGGCACCGCCGAGCATGTGACCGGCTTTTTCGACCAGTCCGGTCATCCCGGCAAGATGCTCAACAGCCTGGTCGCCGCCGCCCTGTTCCGGCGCGGGGACCTGCGCAGTGCGCGCCGCGAGTACACCCTCGCGCAGACGCCCGAGCGCGAGCTGCAGTCCGCCCTCACCTCGGGAGGGGCCTGGAGCATCGCGGATGGCTCCCACCTGGGCGTGCCGGGCGCCCTTGCCAATGAAAGCCGCCTGAGCCTTTCGATCGGCGACTCCGCCAGCGGGCTGCCCTCCGTTCCCGCCGCTCCCGCGGCCCCCGTTTACGTGGGCGACATGGGCCAGCTTCGCTGGGACCTCTCCGTGCCCGGGAAGGGCGTGGTCACTGTCGACAGCGAGCGCACCAAGATGCTCGTGGGCTTTCCCGACGGGCGGAACTTCGACCTCTCCGGGGTCGTGCTGCGGCCCGGCGCCACCCGCCTGGGCTGGTTGAGCCTCTCGCTCGTGCTCGTGGAGGGCGCCGGCTTCGTCCATCCCTCGGGCGGCCGGCTCCTCGTCGTAGCCACCGGTGACCAGGAGAACACCGGCCAGGTGTGGAAGGATTCCACGCGCAATTCCGTCGGCAGCAACTGGGGCGGCGCCCCTGTATTGGTGGAACGGATACAGGCCGCGGTCCGCCTCCCCGTCGCCGCCTCGCGCGTCTCGGCCTGGGCCCTCGACGTGCGCGGGCAGCGCGGCTCGCCCCTCGCTGTCACGGACGAGGGTGGGGCTGCCCTGCTGGACCTCGGCAGCTCGGGCACGACGCTCTGGTATGAGGTGCTCATCGCCCCGCAGGCCTCCGGCGTGGCTCCGTCCTTCACGGGCGAGCCGCTGGGGCAGGTGGCGGCCCTCAGCTCCAGGGTGGTGCTGGCCTGTGCCGCCGATGGCCACCCTGCGCCCTCCCTGCAATGGTACCGTGGCACGCAGCTTCTCCCCGGGCAGGTCTCGTCCTCGCTTGAGATCCCTTCCCTGTCCGCGGCCGACGAGGGGGACTATCACGTGGTGGCCACCAGCAGCGCCGGGACAGTCCGCTCGCGCAGCGCCGGCGTGCGCCTGCGTGCCACCGCGGCAGCCGACACCGACGGCCGCCTGGTCAACATCTCCACCCGCGCCGACGTGGGCGTCGGCTTTGAGAACATGGTCATGGGCTTCTACACCGAGGGCCAGCGCGAGCTGCTTGTGCGGGCCATCGGACCGAAGCTGGCCGCCGACTTCCACGTGCCGGGTGTGCTGGCCGACCCCGTCGTCGACCTCGACCCAGCAGGCGGTGGCACGCGCCTCGCCACCAATGACAATTGGGATTCCTCCAATCCGGCCTTCGCCGAGGCCTTCACCCTGACCGGGGCCTTCCCGCTCCAGGGCTCGCCCCTCGAATCCTGCCTGCTCCGCGCCTTCCCGGCCGCCGGCTACACCGCCACGGTGCGCGGGGCGGCCGACGGCGTGGGCAACTGCCTCGTCGAGGCCTACGACACGGGCCGCGGCCCCGCCGGGCGCCTGCTCAACGTC
>JAHFTI010000084.1 GCA_023265535.1 Opitutaceae bacterium | reverse complement strand
GACCAGACTCCCGCGGCGTCGCCTCAGCTGCCGCCAGCCACCTCACCCGCATCCGCTTCCGCCTCAGGGCTCTCGGATCCCCTCCTGTGCACACCGCAACAGTCCGACCCTTCCTCTGCTGCCCCCTCGTCTGTGGCGGCGCCCGGCCAACCCACCGTTGAGTCGGCCGAGATTTCTCGTCACCGCATCGAGCCCAGAGACGTCTGAGCTTCGTTTTTCATTCATCTGAAACGCTTCGCGGAAGCGTAGGTGAATATTTTCCGAAAAGGTGTTGACTTGAGGGGCGCTATTTAGGTTTCTCGGCGTCCTTTTTGACGGCTTCCTAGCTCAATGGTAGAGCAGCTGACTCTTAATCAGTTGGTTCGGGGTTCGAGTCCCCGGGGAGCCACCAAATTCGCCTTAGGGCGTTTGTGGGAAGGAGTTCTTTGATTGCCAGAAGTGCCAGATGCTTAAGGTTACGTGTCACGCCTTTCGCCGGCGTAGCTCAATGGTAGAGCACCTGTTTTGTAAACAGGTGGTTGCAGGTTCGACTCCCGTCGCCGGCTCCATTTCTGCCGATCAAAGACCCTATGCTCAGCCCCACTTCAGGCTCAGCTTTATCACTGCCCGATGGTGTAATGGTAGCACAGCAGATTCTGAATCTGTTTGTCTAGGTTCGATCCCTAGTCGGGCAGCCATCACCGTACGTCCTCCCTCTTTCCCCCGATTCGAGGCGTACAAAGTGAATTCTTAGCAGAAGCCACCCTCGACTTTCGCGGCTTCTTTTGCATCTCTTCAGTTATCCCTGTGTCGTTCCCCAATCCCCAATCCGTCGTCCCCGTTGCTTACGGGTCATTTCAAGAGGAAGCCTCCTCGGCTTGGGATAATAATTCGGACTTATGTCGCATGGTCACCGGAGTTAGCATAAGAAATGCTAAGTTCGCGCGATCTCTGCTTGAAATCAGTTAAAGTCCCTGCTCCGCTCTCCGTTTGTTAAGACAAAGCTACTTTTCAGTTAACCAAACTTCTCGTACACCCTCAACGACCCTAAATCATGATTACAAACACCCTGCCTGTTGCTTTGCTCATGGGCCAGTCCTTCATGGAGCTCTTTATCCATGGTGGACCCATCATGTGGCCTATTCTGCTGATCTCCTTCATCGGTCTGACCGTGATTGTGGAGCGCATTCTCTTCATCGTCCGCGAAACCGCGGCCCGCGATCATGAGATCGTCGAAAAGATGCTGGAGAAGGTGGAAGCCCGTGACCTGGACGGCGCCGTCGAAATCGGCAAGCCCAGCAAGGACTATATCGCCCGCATCTTGGTGTACTCCCTCACCAACAAGGAGTACTCCCTGCACAACGCTTTCGTGCGCGCCTCGAACAACGAGCTCGCCCGCTTCCAGCAGGGTATGTCGATCCTCGA
The DNA here is from genome assembly GCA_023265535.1 of Opitutaceae bacterium. Lineage (GTDB taxonomy): Bacteria > Verrucomicrobiota > Verrucomicrobiia > Opitutales > Opitutaceae > MWDT01. The sequence continues at coordinate 9,743 of JAHFTI010000084.1, read as the reverse complement.
CACCGTGATCACCGCCGCCCCCCTCCTGGGTCTGCTCGGTACGGTCACGGGCATGATGGAAACCTTCGGCGCCCTCGGTGCTGGTGGTGACATCGCCTCCTCGGCCTCCAAGATCACCGGCGGCGTGGGCGAGGCCCTTATCGCCACGGCCTGCGGTCTTCTCGTCGCCATCGGCGGCCTGTTCCCCTTCAACTACGTGAACGCCCGCATCGAGGAAGCCAAGCACGAGGTCGCCGACGCTTCCAACGCCCTTGAGATTCTCCTGAAGAAGTCCGAGGCCAATAGCTGATCGCTCTAATAAAGCGCACGCTCGTTCGTTAAACCCTACAACTCCTTACTCCCATGTCCGGCACAAGCTCAGGCGCCCCCAAGAAAGCCCGTATTGAGATCATCCCGTTGATTGACGTGATCTTCTTCCTGCTGGCGACCTTCGTGCTCTTCACGCTTGCGCTGAACAAGTCGAACGGCCTTCCCGTGAAGCTGCCCGAGACGGAGAGTTCCGAGGTTCGTGATCCCGCCGGCTCGGTCACCATCACGGTGACCTCCGAGGGCACGATCGCCTGGGACAAGGAGCCGGTTACGCTCGAGGAGTTCCTGGTCCGCCTGAAGACCTATTACGCTGCCGATCCGTTGGGTGCGAAGATTCTCATCAACGGTGACGACAACGCGATGTTCAGCCAGGCCAGCTACGTTCTCGACGAGGTGCGCAAGTCAGGCATCACGAAGGTGTACATCGAAACCTTGGTCGCCGCTGGCAAATAAGCGGCGCCCAAAGGCTTCCATAACGATACATTCTTAAACCCTTAATCCCTTACTCCTATGGCCGGCGGTGGTGGCGGTGGAAATAAAGAAGGCGGACCCAAGAAAGCTCGTATTGAGATCATCCCTCTCATCGACGTTATCTTCTTCCTCCTCGCAACTTTCGTTTTGTTCACGCTTTCGCTGAACAAAATCCAGTCCCTCCCGGTGCAGCTGCCGGTGGCGTCTGCTGACGCCAAGCCCAATGATGGGCCCGACACAACGGTGACCATCCAGGCCTCCGAGCAGGACAACTGCTATTGGAACAAGGAACTGATCACCCTGACCGAGGTTGCCCCTCGTCTGGCGAACTACAAGCAGCAGGAAGCCAATCCCCGCGTGCTCATCGCCTCCGACGACCGCTGCAAGTTCGGTCTGGTTGCCCGCATCCTCGACGAGGTGCGCAAGGCGAAGATTGATCAGGTCTCGATCGAAACCCGCACCCGCGGCACGGGCAAATAAAGGAGCCCACCCCCATGCGTAACGATCTTATCATTGGTATCCTGGTTTCCATCCTCCTTCACGGCGGTGCCTTCTATGGCGAAAAGCTTTTCGCCTCCAAGAAGGAAGTCAAAAAGGAAGTCAAGAAGGAGGAACGTGGCGAGGTGCTCGTCATGCCCAAGCTCGAGGAAGAACCCGAGATTGTGGAAGAGACCACCACCGAGACCCAGGCCGCCGTGGCGGAGTTCGCTCCCCCGATGCAGACCGACGTCCCGTCCATCGTGACGGACACCTCCTTCGTTCAGGCCATCCAGCCCCCGCCCCCCGAAGGTCTCAAGCCGAACCCCGGCGTGCTGACCATTCCCGCCAACCGTGGCATCCCCGGCGGCACCAAGCTGACCAACGTTTTCAACCTGGCCGACCTCGACCAGCAGCCCCAGGCCAAGTACCAGGCCAAGCCTGTCTATCCCTTTGAGATGCGCCGCGCCGGTGTGACCGGTGAGGTCATCGTCGGCTTCATCGTCAATGTGAACGGTGATGTCCAGGACGCCTACGCACAGAAGTCCACCCAGCGCGAGTTCGAGGCTGCTGCCATCGCCGCCGTGATGAAGTGGAAGTTCCGCCCTGGCAAGAAGGGTGGCAAGGCCGTCAACACCCGCATGATGGTGCCCATCGTGTTCAGCATCTCTGACGAGTAATCACCATGAGCGCCCCTTCAAAATTCGGCTTCAAATTCCCCATGGGTTTCCGTCGCTCCCTCTCCGTTTTCCTCCTTGGTGCAGGCCTTGCCCTCACCTCCTACGCCGCCGACGATCAGGCCACTTGGTCTGACAGCGCCGCCGAGCAGCTGCCCAAGCTGGACGGGTTCCAGAAGGACAAGAACTACGCCGGCGCGGTCGTCTTCCTTGATGAACAGATCAAGAAGTCCAAGCCCGAGAGCTATGACGAGGTGATGTTCCTCCAGTTCAAGGCGAAGTTCCTGATGATGGCGAACACCCTCAAGGACGCTGTCGCCCCCTTCGAGCGCAGCCTTCAGATCGGCATCGCCAAGAAGTACCTCAAGCTCGACGATATCCAGTGGACCCGCTTCTACCTGGCGCAGATTCATTACCAGGAAGGCGCCGGCAAGGATACCCCCAAGGACGAGCAGAAGCGCCGCTTCCTCAAGGCCTTGGATTATGTCGAACAGTGGACGGCCGCCTCCACCAAGACGAATTCCGACGTCACCCAATTCCACGCCCAGATCCTCTTCAACATCGCCCAGATCACGGGTGACGGCAAGGATCCGAACCTGGAGTACCTGAAGCGCGCCGAAGTGGTGCTTCGCAAGGGCATGACCGAGACCGTGAAACCGAAGGAAGTGCTCTTCCTCATCATGGTCGCCACCCTTCAGCAGCAGTCCAAGTGGGTCGAGGCCGCCGAATACCTCGAGCTCCTCGTCAAGCTGCAGCCCAACAACAAGAACAATTGGGGCCAGCTCTTCGCCACCTACTACCAGCTGGGTCTGGACGACAAGGACAAGACCAAGGCTTTCGAAAACAATCTCCGTGCCGTGCTCACGATGGATCGTGCGCAGAAGTTCGGCATCATGAACACGCAGAAGGACAACTTCAACCGCGTGGGCATCTACTTCAACATCAACCAGCACGAAAAGGCCACTGATCTCCTCGATGCCGGCCTGCGCGATGGTTCGATCGAGGACATCCAGAAGAACTGGGAAATTCTCGCCTACTCCTACCAGCAGATCAACAAGAGCGACAAGGCTGTCGACACGCTCCTTGAGGCCCTCAAGCGCTATCCCGACAAGGGCTCGCTGATGTTCTCCATCGCCCAGAACTACTACAACCTGGACAAGCCCAAGCAGGCCTACGAGGCCGCCATCAAGGCCATCGCCATTGGCAACCTCGAGAAGCCCCAGCAGGTGCATTCCTTCGCCGCCTACATGGCCTTCGAGCTTCGCCTCTTCGAGGAGGCCCTCGCAGCGGTCCAGAAGGCGATGAGCTTCACGGAAGCCAAGAAAGATTCACAACTCCCCAAACTTGAGAAGGCCATCAAGGACAGCATCCTGGAACGCGAGCAGAACAAGAAGGCCATCGAACAGCAGCACAAGAATCGTTAATCCTTTCAAAGACGCCCAAAGCCATGAACAAAGCATACTTTATCTCCCCTGCCGTCCTCGTCCTGGCCTTCTTCGGCTACTGGTACGGCTTCAAGGCTGAATACGAGAAGAAGATCAACGACGCCAAGATCGCCGTTGAGAACGCCCGCCTCGAAAAGCAGGCCACCGACAAGGCCAATCGCCAAAAGGCGATTGAGATGGCCGTTGAGGCCAATGCCAAGCGCAAGGCCGAACGTGAGGCCAAGCAGGCCAAGGAAAAGAAGGAGAAGGAGGATCGCGAGGCCGCCATCGAGAACCGCAACAAGCTTCGCAGCGAGCAGTACAAGCTCGCCGCCCAGCAGGAGCGTCTCACCAAGGAGGTCGAGGTCCTCAAGGACGAGATCAGCAAGGTTGAGGCCAACATCAAGGCCGTCGCCGCCGAACAGGCTTTCGTCAAGGAATACGTCAAGAAGGCCGAGGCCAATGCCAAGGCCATCACCGTCACCGCCGACAAGATCGACAAGGCTGACTCTGATGTGAAGCGCGCGATCAAGGAACTGACCACGCTCAAGACCAAGCCCACCTCCTAAACCCTTTAATTCCAGACCCATTACCCATGAAAAAGTGGCTCTATTTCATCGCCCCGCTCGCCGGCATCGGCCTCTTCCTCTTCTTCTACTTCTCGCACGTCGAGGAGGCCAAGAAGGCGGCCCTCGACAAGAAGGCCAAGATCGAGGCTGCTGACAAACTCGAGAAGGAGCGCAAGGAAGCCCTCGAAGCCCGTGCTCGCCTCGACGCCACCAAGAAGGCCGAGGAACGCGCCGCCGAGGAACTCAAGAAGGAGACCGAGCGCGTCACCAAGTGGAACGACCAGGGCAAGAAGATCCAGGACGAGACGGATGACGCCATCAAGGTTTCCAGCGAGCACACCGCCAAGATCGGTGCCCTGGAAAAGGAGATCGCGGCCCTTCGCAAGAAGAAGGAGCAGTCCAACCGCGATTACCTCGACGCCACCCGCGAACTCGAACTCGCCCGCATCGCCCGCCGCAATGCCGAACTCGAGATCCAGCGCCTGACGGAACTGATGGTTCGCAAGGCTGACGAGAGCTCCCTCGCCGTCTCCCAGGTTCCTGTCACGCCTCCCCCGGCCAAGTAAGGCAGCCGAACGTTTTCAAGACCCCGGTCCTCAAGACCGGGGTTTTTTATTGGATGTAAATGAGGCGCCCGCTCTGGGAACTGCTTGCAGCCCGGTGAATTCGGGGCATCCTTGCCGTCATGAGCCCCCTGAGCCGTCTTGGCCTGTCCCTTGTGCTGGTGTCCGGCCTCCTGTGCCCGTCCCTCCTGCTGGCAGCCCCCTCCAAGCCTGCTGCCCCCAAGTCCGGCCCCCCCGCAGCTGTCAGCGCGGCCGCCGCCGAGGAGGAAGAAGGCAAGATCCCCGGAGTGGCCATCCCCCGCGCGAATGGCACCTGGCTCGGCCTGCGTGTGGAGAACAATGTCTTTGTCCTCTCCTTTTACACGGCCAAGAAGAAGCCCGCCGCAGCCGATGCCGCACGCGCCAGCGCCCGCTGGAATCCTCCGCAAAAGACGGGGAGTGCCTTCGCAATCCTGACTCCTTCAGGCACCGGCAGCCTCACCGGCAACAAGCCCGTCACCCCGCCCCGCATCTTCAAGGTTTACCTCACGCTGCTCGCCGAGGATGGCACCGTGCTCGAGAGCTTCGCGGTGGATTATCGCGACCAGGCCTGAGCGGCTCTCCAAGCGTTCCCGCCGGGCCATTTCAACCGGGCGCCGGGATTGACAAGCGCAGGTGCTGTGCGGAACCTGAGGCTTTGCGGTTGCGCACACGCGCAAAGCGCCTTCGTCTATCAGGTCTTTCCCATGAGTCTCTCCGTTCCCAGTGTGCAGCGTTTCTCCGGCGCCGGTCTCCGTGTCGGCGTGGCGGCGGCGCGTTTCAACGAAAAGCATGTCGATTCCCTGCTCGCCCAGGTGCGCGCACAGCTGCTCGAGGCGGGTGTGAAGGAACGTTCGATCGAGGTGGTCCGCGTGCCCGGCTCCAATGAGCTGCCCTCCGCCCTGCAGCTGCTCGCCGGTCGCAGGAAGTTCGACGTGCTGATCGCCCTCGGCGTGCTGATCCGCGGCGACACCATCCACTACGAGCTCATCGCCGACGCCGCCACCCACGCGCTGCAGCACCTTTCCCTCTCGCTGAAGACGCCCGTGATCAATGGCATCGTCGTCGCCGAGAAGCAGTCCCAGGCCGACGACCGTTGCTTCGGCAAGGTGCCCCGCGGCGCCGAATTCGCCCTTTCCGCCCTAGAAATGGCCACCCTCAAACGCCGTCTCTCCAAGTCATGAGCAAAGCCCTTTTCGCACAACGCAGGGACGGCCGTCGCGCCGCCATGCAATACCTGTTCTCCTGGAGCATCAACAAGCCCGAGAACCTCGCCGCCGACCTCACCAGTTTCTTCGAGCAGCAGGAGCAGCCCCGCGACCACTATGCCTTTGGCGAGGAGATCATCCACGGCGCCATCGAGCACGCCGAGGAGATTGACGGCCACATCCGCACGCTGTCGCACAACTGGGAGTTCGACCGCATCGCGCGCATCGACCTCGCCATCCTGCGCATGGCCATCTTCGAGATGCTCTACCGCAAGGACATTCCGCCGGTCGTTTCCATCAACGAGGCCATCGACCTGTCCAAGGAATTTTCCAACATGGACGCGAAGCGCTTCATCAACGGCATCCTCGACCGCCTGAAGGACCAGCTGGGCCGCGACGCCCGCAAGCCCGCCCAGTAAATGTTCGGCCTCTTTCGCAAATTCAAGGACGGCCTGGCCAAGACCGTCGCCGCGATCACCGAGAAGACACGCGGCATCTTTGGCGGGCGCAGCATCGACGCGTCCTCGCTGGAGACGCTAGAGGAGGCCCTCTTCGGAGCCGATTTCGGGGTGCAGACCACCGAGGAGATCCTCGAGGAAATCAAGAAGGCCTACCGCAAGGACAAGGAGCTGCAGGGGCGCCAGGCCGCCGAGATCGGGGCGGCGGTGCTCGTGCGCGCCCTGGCCGGTTGCGAGGCCGAGCTGAAGCCCAATCCCCCGGGCACCGGCCCGACCGTGATCTGTCTCATCGGCGTGAACGGCTCAGGCAAGACCACGACCTCCGCCAAGCTCGGCTGGCTGCTGAAACAGGATGGCAAGGGCGTGACTCTCGCCGCCTGCGATACCTTCCGCGCCGCCGCCGTGGAGCAGCTCAAGAGCTGGGCCACCCGCCTCGAGCTCGACATCGTCGCCGCGCACACCGGTGCCGACTCCGCCGCCGTCGCCTTCGACGCCTACCAGGCTGCCAAGGCCCGCGGGCGCGACTTCCTGATTGTCGACACGGCAGGCCGCCTGCACACCAAGTCGAACCTCATGGAGGAACTGGCGAAGATCCGCCGCGTGCTGCAGAAGCACGACGCCTCCGCGCCGCACCACCGCTGGCTGGTGGTCGATGGGTCTCTCGGCACCAATTCCATCGAGCAGGCAAAGGTCTTTCACCAGAGTTTCGGACTCACGGGCCTGGTCGTCACCAAGCTCGACGGCACCAGCCGCGGCGGAGCTCTCGTGGGCATCTGGCGCGAGTTGAAGCTGCCCATCTATTTCCTCGGCCTCGGCGAAAAGCCCGAGGACCTGCAGCCCTTCTCGGCTGAGAGTTACTCGCGCGCCGTCTTCGGCCTGGACAAGGACGCGAGCTGAGCCCTCCTACGCTGCTCCAGCAGCTTCGGAGGGTGCCGCTGCTGCGGCAGAGCTGGAAGCTGGGGATGCCGACAAGTTTGGATGTCGCGCGGGGTTTCGCGGATCTGCCTTGTAGTCAATTGCAAAGGGTCTGGAATTTTTACCTTACTTTCATTTCGTAAATAGTTGCTCGAACGGGGGCTTTGCGGCAATTTGTAGGTAGATCGTCACTCTCCCATGAAGACCTCCCGTATTGTGTTGGGTGTTTGCGCCGGGCTTGTTGCCGGTGGCCTGTTTTTAATGTTCCAGGGAGGGCCCTCTCGCACTGCGAGCCTTGCGCCCTTGCCGATCACAGCTGCGCCAGGTGCGCAGCCGCCGTCAGGACTTCCCTCTCAGGGTTCGCCGCAGGCTGCTCCTGCCGGGCGCCCTGACTTTCCCGCGGCCCTTATGGCATACGTGCCGAGGCCAGCCTGGGCCGAGAAGATGGAAGCCGGTCTGCCCAGGGGGGCGAGCCACGTTTCCTATGTGCGCGTCGATGCCGCCATGTTGAACGGGAAAGGTTCTCCGCTCTGGAAGCCTGAAGGCGAGGGGACCTACTCCCTTCCCTTGCCAGATGGACGCAATGTGACGGTGCAGGTGAAGCGCAGCGAGATGCTCGATGCGGTGCGTTTTGTGTCGGTGGGTGCCATCGAGGGACAAGCGGGTAGCCGTGTGATCCTGGCCGGCGGTGCTGAGGGGCAGTTTGCCCTTGAGGTCACCGAGACGGGCTTCGTGGCTTCTCCGGGTGCGGCCCCCGTGCTGCGCCATTACGTGGTGGAGCCCACGGGAGCCTCCGAGATGTTGCTCTACGAGGCAGACCAGAACCAGGAGACAGGCTGCGATGCCGGCACTTTCGTGCGTCCCCCGCACTCGGTCACCCAAGCCGAGCTTGCCCGCAAGGCGTTGCAGCATCAGGAGCGGCTGAAAGCGCGTGCTGCAGGCCAGGTGGCCGCCGCGCAGCTGGGCGGGCAAAGTTCTATCGCTCCGACCGCAGTGGGTGCCCTGGTCGGGCCCAAGGTGCAGGTGGATGCGCTGTTTCTCTACACGCAGGCTGTCGAGGACGGCCTAGTCGGCAGCACTGCCGAGGCGCGCCGTGCCGCCGTCCTGACCCGCGTGGATGCCATCGTGACTTCAACGAACGATGACTTTCTGCGCAGTGAGATCAATCTTGGCCTCCGCGTCGTTGCGACCGACCTGGTCAACTACAATGAAAACCTTCCGGCTGCCGATGTGCTTAACAGCACTGCATTGACCCAGCTTGGAACCCCTGGAGACGGCGTGTTGGATTCCATCCTGGACCGCCGCGACGCCGTGGGGGCTGACCTGGTGTGCCTCATGCTTCGCCGTGAGAACAGTGGTGGAAAGATCGGAGTGGCCCCGATGCTGACGGCCCCCTCCGTGGGCAGTGAACACCTGTACCTCTTCAATGATGACTGGGCCTTCAGTGTGGTCACCTACTCCTATACCCTCGGCTACAATCTCGTGGCACATGAGATGGGGCACAACTTCGGGGCACATCATGACCGGGAGAATGCCACGGGCACGAATGCGCAGGGACAGGTCGTTCTTGAGGAAGGCGCGTTTCCCTTCTCCTACGGCTACCGCTTTTACGGCCAGAATGGCATTCAATACCGGACAATCATGGCCTACTCACCCGGGCAGCGGCTCAGCTATTTCAGCAATCCCAACATCGTTGCCAGTGAGGCTGGCGTGAACATGCCCGTTGGCGCGGCTGAGAATTCCGCGAATCCCAGCTTCAATGCCAGGACACTCGACCTGACCGGCTTTGAGGTGTCGCAGTACCGCCACCAGGTGACCGATCCGGTGGCTGCCGGCACCATGGTCAACGTGTCCACGCGTGCCTTCGTCGGGAAGGAGACCGATCATCAGGCCCTGATCGCCGGTTTCGCCATCGAGGGCACCGGCCAGAAGGAAGTGCTCATCCGCGCGGTGGGACCCTCGCTGGGACAGTTCGGTGTGCCCGGCGTGCTCGCCGACCCACAGATCAAGCTCGACCAGATCGCCCCCTCGCTGGTGCTCACGACCGTCGATGATTGGAACACCCAGCCCAACGCCGCGGCCATCAGCTCGGCGACCACTGCGCTGAACGCCTTTTCACTGACGAGCAACAAGGACTCCGCCCTGCTCACCCCGCTGAGCCCCGGCATGTACACGGCCACCGTGACGGGTGTGGGCAACACCACGGGCACCGGTCTCGTCGAGGTCTATGAGACCCAGGCGGGCGGCACGGCCAAGCTGGTCAATGTGTCGACGCGCGCCTACGCCACCACGTCGAACGCGTTGGTCGGCGGCTTTGTGATCACGGGCGATCCGGGCAAGACCAAGCGGGTTCTCGTGCGCGCCCAGGGCCCCAATCTCGCCACCTACGGGCTCACGGGAGTGATGAGCGATCCCATGCTTAAGCTCTATCGCGTCGGCTCGGCCTCGAAGTTCATCATGGCCTGCGACGACTGGACCGCGAGCAAGGGGCAGACCGACGACGAGCACCCGACCGCGACCTACTATGACGAGACGGCCATCGCCGCCACGGGCTTCGCCCCGAAGAACCGTCGCGAGCCCGCGCTGCTGCTCGATCTCGAGCCGGGCATGTACACGGTGGAGGTGACGCCCTTCTTCTATGTGGGGACGACCCC
>JAHFTI010000571.1 GCA_023265535.1 Opitutaceae bacterium | reverse complement strand
CACAGGAGGCCCGCGCTCAGGCGGGGCGTCCCCTGTTCACAGCCTGTAGAACTGCTCCCACTCGCGCCGCGGGGGCACGCCGGCCAGCATTTCGTTGGCGAGGGCGTGGTTGGTGATGCGACGGGAGACCGGGTCGAAACGCAGCGGGGCGTTCACGCGCTGCGCCAGGATGCCGATGGCCATGGCCTGGCAGAGCGGTCCGGCAACCGAGAACGGCGAGCGGCACTTCTCCGTTCCCTGGCAGGCGCGCAGGAAATTGAGGAAGTGGTTCGAGGTGGTCTTCGGAACCACCGGCAGGGAGAGCGCGGGCGCGCCGCCCTTGGGATCGGCCAGGATCTGGAGCGTGGTCGCGTGGCTGCCGCCCTTGAAGGTGAGGCCCTCGCCATAGATGACCTTGCCCGGGGGAGTGCGCTGCGTGTCGATGCTGCCCTTGGAGGGAGGCGGAATGTTCGGATCGACCACCGCCGTGCCGAAGTTCCCGGGAAGCGGCGGCAGGTTCTGCTGGCCGTCGTACCAGGTGAGCTCCAGGGCGGGCTTGGTGCCGCGTGCTGGGAATTTGAATACAAGGGTCGAGGCCTGCGGGAAGATCCAGGGGCTGTGGCCCTCGATCTTCACCGGATCCACCTCCACGGGCAGGCCCAGCTCGAGGAACTCGTGGGCGGTGTCGAAGATGTGCGCGCCCCAGTCGCCGAGGGCGCCGTTGCCCAGCTCGTACCAGGAGCGCCAGTCGCCGTTCATGTAGCCGACATTGTACTCGAGCTGGCGGGCGGTCGCCAGCCAGGTGTCGTAGTCGAGGGAGGCCGGCACCGGCATGCCGGGCAGGAAGGAATCGAACTTCTTCCCGTGCCAGCGGCGCGGGTTGTTCATGAAGGCGGTGATGCGCGTGACATTGCGGATGATGCCCGCCTCGGTCCAGGCCTTGAACTGGAAGTAGTTCGCCTCGGAGTGGCCCTGGTTGCCCATCTGCGTGGCGACCTTGTAGCGCTTCTCGGCGGCCATCATCAGCTCCATCTGGCGGAAGCTGTGGCCCATCGGCTTCTCGACGTAGACGGGCTTGCCCAGCGACATCGCGAGCATGACGATCGGGAAGTGCGAGAAGTCGGGAGTGCAGACGCAGACGGCGTCGATGTCCTTCGCCATGCGGTCGAACATGCGGCGGAAATCGCGGAACTGGGTGGCGGCCGGGTGGGCCTTGAGGCTGGCGACGGTGTGCGGGGCTCCGATGTCGGTGTCACAGAGGGCAACGATCTCGGCCTCGCCTGTGTCGCTGAAGGCCTTGAGGACCTCCGCGCCGCGGTTGCCGATGCCGACGCAGGCCAGGCGCACCTTGGCGGGCTTGGCGCCGGCCGAGACGGCCTGGGCGAAGCCCGATTGGGAGGTGGCGAGAACGAAGGTGCCCGCGGCGGCCGCGGTCTTGAGAAATGCTCTACGGTCCATGGTTGTGGGGTATCAGGGTTTCGGGGTGCGAATGCGGAGGTTGCGGTAGGAAACGGTGTCGCCGTGCTCCTGGAGCAGGATATGGCCGTCGGCCCAGAGGCCAAAGCCCTCGATGGCCTTGTACTTGCTGCGGGCCACGAGCGCCTTGAACTCGGGTGTGCCGCGCTCGTATTCCAGGACCTTCTGTCCATTGAGCCAGTGTTCGACGTGCGGGCCCTTCACGAGGATGCGGGCTGTGTTCCACTCACCGATGGGATTGGGCTTCTTGGTGGCGGCGGCGGCCTTCAGGTCATAAAGCGAGGCCAGGGTGCGGTTGCCGTCGGTGCCGAGCTTGGCGTCGGGATGCAGTGCGTCGTCGAGGACCTGATACTCCAGGCCGATGGCAGAGCCAACGGCGGCCTTTGCGCCGGTGGTGGTGATGGCGCTAAGGGCGGGCTGGACGAAATACTTGATGCCGCTGTTGGCGCCGGGGGTGAGGCGGAAGTCGACGAGCAGCTCGAACTCGGAGTAGCGGGCGCGCGTGATGATGTCGCCGCCGGCCGCGGATTCGGCACCCTTGTTGCCGATCACGGAGAGCACTCCGTCGGAGATGGTCCAGCCCTGGGCGGGGAAGGTCTCGCCGCGCGCGCTGCGCCAGCCCTCATTGCTGCGGCCGTCCCAGAGCAGTCTCCAGCCCTCGGACTTTTCCTGCTCGGAGAGCGTGTTGGCGGGGGCGGAGAGATCGGCGATGCGCAGGTGGCGCCAGCGCACCTGCAGGCCGGTCTTCACGGGGTCGGCGCCGACGTCATGCACCTGGAGGGCGATGAAGCCGCTCAGGTTCACCGTGTCCTTCACGTCGGCGCAGGGGACGCCATTGACCCAGGTGCGCAGAGAGCCGCCGACAGCCTCCACACGCACATGGTTCCAGTCGTCCGCGCGGAACAGGGTGCGGCCCTGGGCGCTGAAGGCCTTGGCCTCGGCGCTTGCCTCGCCACCCGCCGGGAAGAGCCAGCCGCGGCGGGCCTCGTCGTAGATGCCGCCCGACCAGAGGCGGCCGCGCTTCACGTCGGGATCGATCTCCACCTGGTAGCCGTGAACGCGGCCGGCGGGGATCTTGATTTCCTTGTCCCCGGCCTTGAAGACGGAGGCCGTATCCAAACACTGGCTACGGATCTGCACGCCTGAGTTCAGGCGGGCGTCGACCTTGAACTCGTACTCCAGGACGAAGTCGCCGTAGTTGCGGGCGGTGCACAGGAAGCTGTTGGGGGTGTTGTTGACCGAGACGCCGACGATCTCGTCGCCCTCGATGCGGTATTCGGCCTTGCCGCCGCGCTGGACCCAGCCACCGAGGTCCTTGCCGTTGAAGAGGGGGACAAAAACGCCGTCGGCAGCGAAGGCCGGCAGCGTGCAACACAAACCAATCAGGGCGAGCAATGCTTTCATTGAAGGAGGTGGAACGGGAGTCAGGGGTGAACCGCACGAGACACGGGGGAGCGTCGGCGGGGGGGGGGCGTGACGGGACGCGCGCACACTCCAAGACAGCTTCACCCGCAGGGCAAAACTCTTGTGTCACTTTCGTAAGATAAATGGCGAAACCTGTGCCGCTGTCGCGACGTCAGG
>JAHFTI010000083.1 GCA_023265535.1 Opitutaceae bacterium | reverse complement strand
TCGAGATCGGCACCGTCACCGCCCAGCCCCAGCCCGGCAACCCCAAGCCGCGCTGCTTCCGCTTCCCCTCCGAGGAGGCCGTCATCAATCGCATGGGCTTCAACAACGAGGGCGCCGCCGCCGTCGCCGCCCGCCTCTCGAAGCTCGCCCCCCGCGGCCAGCGCCGCATCCCGCTCGGCGTCAACATCGGCAAGACCAAGCTCGTCGAGATCGACCAGGCCGTGCAGGACTACCTCGACAGCTTCGCCCTGCTCGCCGACCACGCCGACTACCTCGTCCTCAACGTCTCGAGCCCGAACACCCCCAACCTGCGCAAGCTGCAGGAGGAGGGTCACCTTCGCGAGCTGCTCGGCGCCGTCACCGCCGCCAACCGCGAGCGCATGCGCAAGTCCCTCAGCGACCGCGTGCCGATCCTCCTCAAGATCGCCCCCGACCTCACCTGGGCCCAGGTCGACGCCGTGCTCCAGGTGATCAGCGACCACGGTCTCGACGGCATCATCGCCACCAACACCACCCTTTCCCGCCCCGGCTATTTCGCCAACGTGAACGAGGCCGGCGGCCTCAGCGGCAAGCCGGTGCGCCGCAAGTCCACCGAGGTCGTCAACTACATCGCCCGCGCCACGGGCGGCCGCCTGCCGATCATCGGCGTCGGCGGCATCGACGACCCGATCAGCGCCGGCGAGAAGCTCGATGCGGGCGCCACCCTCGTGCAGATCTACACGTCCATGATCTTCAAGGGCCCGCTCCTCGCACGCGATATCGCCTTCGCCCTGGCGAACCGCGACCTGGTCTGAGCCGTCCTGCTGCACCGTCGCCCCCTCTGACGCTCCTCTCCCGCCGACCGCCCGCTTCAGTTCCTCGCTCGCCCGCCCACCTTCGCCTCGCCCCCCTCCTTCCGTCCCGTAATCCCAGCCCGTCATGTCGCTCAGCCTCGTTGCCCTGTTCCTCGCCGTGGTCATCGGCATGTACTTTTACAATAATCCGCTGCGCCATGACCGCTGGTTCATGATGCGGCGTTTCATCAACTGGTTCCCGCTGGGCATGACCTACGCGTTCCTCTACATGGGGCGCTACAACCTCGCCGTGGCGAAGTCCGCCTTCGGTGACCAGATGTCCAAGGGCGACTTCGGCATCATCTTCGCCGCCGGCACCATCACCTATGCGTTGTCCTTCCTCGTGAACGGACCGCTCGTGGACAAGATCGGTGGCAAGAAGGGCATCCTCATCGCAGGCATCGGCTCCTCGCTCGCGAACATCGCCATGGGCGTGCTCACCTACCTCATGCTCATGGGCCACCTCAAGGGGCACATGGTGCTCTCCTTCTCGATCGTGTACGCGCTGAACATGTACTTCCAGAGCTACGGCGCGGTCTCCATCATCAAGGTCAAGGCCTACTGGTTCCATGTGCGCGAGCGCGGCGTGTTCGGCGCCATCTTCGGCACCCTCATCTCCTTCGGCGTCTATTTCGCCTTCGACTGGGGCCAGGCCATCGCCGACGCCACCAAGGTCGGCGCCGCCCCCGGCTGGCTGCACGACACCCTCGCCACCCTCTTCGCCTTCGGCACCAGCGGCACCCCCCTCACCTGGTCTCTCTTCCTTGTTCCCGGCCTCCTCCTCCTCTTCTGGGTGGTCATGGACGCCTGGCTCATCAAGGACACCCCCGAGGAGGCCGGTTTCCACGGCTTCGACGCCCATGACGCCTCCACCGGCGAGATGCATGTCGAGCTCAGCACCAAGGACCTGCTCAAGCGCGTCTTCCTGAGCCCCATCATGATGATGATCGCCTGCGTGGAGCTCACCTCCGGCGTGCTGCGCAACGGCATCATGCAGTGGTACTCGATCTTCGCCCGCGAGGTGCCGCAGCCGGGCGCCGAGCTCATCGTCAACAACTGGGGCCTGCTGCTCTGCTTCTTTGGCATCATCGGCGGCTTCACGGGCGGCCTGATCTCCGACAAGCTTTTCCACTCGCGCCGCGGCCCCCCGGCCAGTGTGCTCAGCGCCTTCATGGTGCTGATGATGGTCATCATGGCCTTTTCCATGGGCAGCTCCCCGCTGATGGTCGGCATCTCCGCGCTCCTCACCGTCGCCGCCGTCACGGGCGTGCATTCGCTGATGTCCGGCACCGCCGCCGCCGATTTCGGCGGTCGCAAGGCCACGGCCACCTGCTCCGGCATCGTCGACGCCTTCGTTTACCTGGGCAGCGGCATCCAGTCGGTCAGCATCGGCTACATCTCGACGCACAACTGGCACTGGTGGCCGATCTTCCTGGCTCCCTTCGCCTTCGCCGGCTCCATCATTGCCTACCGCTTCTGGAACCACCTTCCCGCCGCCACGCGCCGCTACATCGAGCAGCACGAGGCCAAGAAGGACGAGGTCGTGGTAAACCCCTGACGCTTCTTGCGTCGCACGGGAGCTTGGGTTTACTGGGGCCTGTCACCCAAGGCTGACCGCGCGCCGACCCCGTGTGCGCGCCCCGCCGGAAGTGGCTGAGTCAGCTGAGTGTGGTGAAGCGCGGCAGCCGTGCCCTCCGCCTCCCCGTGTCGGCATTTACCCCCCCCCAAAAACAAACCATCATGGAAGCTTCCGCAGGCCACGAGGCCCCTGTCCGGCCCCACTATCCCCAGGGTTTTCGGCTTCGGCGCGGCTTCAACTGGTTTTCGCTCGGGCTCATGTACGCCTCGTTCTACATGTGCCGCTACAATTTCCGCTGGGCCTCGCCCGACCTGCGCACGGAGTTCGGCTTCGATTACGGCGACATCACGCTGATCCTGGGCTGCTGGTCCTGGGCCTACGGCGTGGGTCAGCTCGTCAACGGCCTCTTCACCGACCGCATCGGAGGCAAGCGCGGCATGCTCATCGGCGCCGCCGGCATGATCCTCGCCAACCTGGCCTTCGGCGCGGCCTCCCTCACGGGCAATTTCGCCACCTTCACCTTCATCTGGATGGTCAATGGCTACATGCAGGCCTTCGGCGCGCCCGGCATGGTCAAGATCAACGCCGCCTGGTTCAGCCGCTCCGAGCGCGGCACCTTCGCCGGCATCTTCGGCCTGATGATCCAGATGGGGCAGGTCGCCATCAACAAGCTCGCCCCCGCCCTGCTCGGTGGCTTCAGCCTCGCCCTCTGGACCATGCCCGCCCTCAACTGGCGCTGGCTCTTCTGGATCCCGCCCATGGTCGCCACCGTGGTCTGCGCGATCGTGTGGTTCATCGCCAAGGAGACGCCCGAGGAGGCCGGTTTCGACGGTGTTCATCCCGATGAGACGGCGCGCAGCGGTGCCGACGTGCGCGTCACGCTGCGCGAATCCTTCTTCACGATCGTGCGCCATCCGCTCGTCTGGTGGTACGCCGCCGCCTATGCCTGCACGGGGGCGGTGCGCCACGGCGCCGATCACCTGGCCGTCCTGTTCTTTGTGGACGAGCTCAAGCTCGATCGGCAGGCGCCCGAGATGCTCTGGACCTTGCAACTCATGCCCCTCGTGGCCGTCCTGGGAGCCTTCTCCTCCGGCTTCATCTCCGACCGCTTCTTCGGCAGCCGCCGCGCACCGGTGGCGATGACCCTCTATTTCCTCGAGACCTTCGTGATTCTCGCCGCCGTGCTCCTGGTCGTCGTCCTGGGCATGAAGGCCATCCTGTTGAGTTGCTTCTTCCTGGTCATGATTTCGCTCACGGCGAACTCCACGCACTCCATCGTCGGCACGGCGGCCCCCATGGACATCGGCGGCCGCAAGATGGCGGGCTTCGCGCTCGGTGTCATCGACTCCTTCCAGTACTTCGGCGCAGGCCTGGCCCTGCCCATCATGGGCTGGCTGCTCGACTCCTACGGTTGGGCCACCTGGTTCCCGGCCATGGCCGGCTTCGGCGCCTTGGGCGGCCTGGCGATGCTGCAGGTCATTCGCGTGCAGCGGCGCTTGAAGATCGCGGGCGGTTGAGGCGCCGGTACGGCGCAGCGCGAGCCTGAAGCACCTGGGGGGATGCAGGTTCCCTGCCGCCACCCCCCCCCGCCCGTCGCCACCCAGCCGTCTCCGTGGCCGCGGTGAGGTGCGCCGCCGCCGCCAACGCGCTTTTCCCATGTGCGATTTTTCTGCGAGCGCAGGCTTTTCATCACTTGGATGAATTCAATGCATGTATCGCGGGATTCATGGGTATTATTAAATTTGGGCATGAAGTCTGCTGCAAAACGCGGCTTCCATGAGCCGTCTTCCGCTTCTCCTCCTTTTCCTCGTTGGTCTGTGTTTCCCGCTGCAGGCGGCTGCGCCCGCCGCGGAGGCGGCCCCCGCGCCCGCGCTTCCCCAGGCCAGCCTGGAGCAACGCATGGCCGACATTGAGGCCTACATGAACAACACCGCCCGCGCCACCGACGGCGTGGCGCAGAGCAAGGTGGCGGGCCCCGGCCCCGGTCACAGCGCGTGGATGATGACCAGCGCGGCGCTCGTGCTCTTCATGACCCTCCCCGGCCTCGCCCTCTTCTACGGCGGCCTGGTGCGCCGCAAGAACGTGCTCTCCGTGCTGGCCCAATGCCTGGGCCTTTCCGGCATCGTCACCATCCTGTGGTGGGCTTGCGGTTACAGCCTCGCCTTCTCCAGGGGCAATGGCTGGATCGGCGGCCTGGATTTCGCCTTCCTGCAGGGTGTGGGCACCGCCCCCAACGGCGACTACAGCAACTGGATCTCGCACAGCCTCTTCATGGTGTACCAGCTGATGTTCGCGATCATCACGCCCGCCCTCACGGTGGGTGCGATCGCCGAGCGCATGAAGTTCAAGTCGATCATCGTCTTCAGCGTGCTCTGGATGTTTGTGGTGTACTTCCCGGCGGCACACTGGGTCTGGGGTGCGGGCGGCTGGATGAACGGCCTCACGAACGCGGGCGCCTCAATCCAGGCCATCGACTTTGCGGGCGGCATCGTGGTGCACATGACCTCCGGCTGGAGCGCACTCGTGCTCTGTATCCTCCTGGGCAAGCGCCGCGGCCATGGTCGCGAGCCGATGCCTCCGCACAGCCTGGTGCTCTGTATGACCGGCACGGGCATGCTCTGGGCCGGTTGGTACGGTTTCAACGCAGGCAGCGCCCTCGCCGCCGACGGCGTGGCGGTCAACGCCTTCGTCACGACCACGCTCTCCGCGGCCGCCGGCTGCTTCTCCTGGCCCGCCCTTGAATACTGGCTGCGCGGCAAGCCCAGCGTGCTCGGCTTCTGCTCGGGTGCCGTGGCCGGCCTGGCCACCATCACGCCCGCCGCGGGCTTCGTTTCCCCGGGCACCGCGATCTTCATCGGCCTGGTGGCAGGCGCCGCCACCTTCGTGGCCTGCAATTACCTGAAGATGAAGTTCAAGTACGACGACTCGCTCGACACCTTCGGCGTGCACGCCGTGGGCGGCACGATCGGCACGATCTTCGCAGGCGTCTTCGCCACGGCTTCCGCCAACCCCGGTCTCGCCGGCTCCCCGCTGGCGGCGCTGGTGGGCAATGGCCTCTGGCTCGAGCAGCTGAAGGCGGGCCTGGTGGTGCTTGCCTGGTCGGTCGTCGCCACGATTGTCCTGGCGAAGGTCACGGGCTGGCTCACCGGCGGCCTGCGTGTCGACGAGGAGTCCGAGGAGGGCGGCCTCGACATCAACGAGCACGGCGAAGAAGGCTACTTTCTCGATTGAGGCTTTTGCGGTTTCCCCGTTGCCAAGGCGTCCCCGACGCCTTGTGTTTCGGGCAATCCATGTCAGCCTTTCAACAGCTTCCCCTCGGTCGGCGTGTGCCTGATTGCCTGCATGCCGTGTCCTGCAGCCTTCCCACGCTGGAGGACCTGCGCGGCTACGAGGAAAAGCGTCCCGCCACCCTGGCGCGCATGAGTTCGGGCTACCCGCGCTTCGTGGTGCATCCGCTGGTGCGGCGCCTGGCTGAGGTGTTGGCGGCACGCACGGACCTGCCGGGCAGCAAGCTCTGGCTCTGCTGTTCCGAGGCGGCCGCCCGCGAGTTGGTGGCCCATCTCGCGGCGCCCGAGGTCAGCCTGCAGTGCTTTGACGGCATCTTCGGCGTGGCGCATCCGGAGACGACGGAGCTCACCACGCGCGCCAAGCTTTTCCTGCAGCACAGCGGCCGTTTCCTTTCCTCGCGTCAGGCGGAGGACGAGCTCGTGCGCCTGGGTGTCTTGCCGTCCGTGGCACCCGAGGCCTCCTTTGCAGGCGATGCGCAGACCGAATGCTGGCGCCTGCTCGCCCCGCTGTTTCCCGGAACCACGCCCGCCGACGCCTTCCTGGCGTCCAGCGGCATGAACGCCGTGTACTCGGCCTTCCGGGCGGTGAACGAGCTTCAGGCGGCGCGCGGCAAGACCCTCTGGGTGCAGCTCGGCTGGCTCTACCTCGACACCATCGCCATCCTGCGAAAGTTCACGACGGGCCCCGGCGCCCATGTGCAGCTGCGCTGCGTGGATGACCGGGAGGCCCTCGAGCGCCTGTTCGCTGAGCAGGGCTCGCGCATCGCCGGCATCATTGCCGAGGTGCCCAGCAATCCCCTCATCCAGACGCCCGACCTGGCCCAGCTTCGCGCCCTGGCCGACCGCCACGGCGCGCGCCTGATCCTCGATCCCTCGGTCGCCTCGGTCTATTCGGTGGAGCTGCTGCCCTGGTCCGATGTGCTGGTCTCCAGCCTCACCAAGTATGCCGCCCATGAGGGCGACGTGATTGCCGGACTGGTTGTCGTGAACCCGCGCGGTGCCGATGCGGACGCCCTGCGCCGGGGCGTGGCGGCACACGTTTCACCCGCCTATGGTCGCGACCTGGCCCGGCTGGCCGCCCAGCTTCCCACGGCTCCCGCCGCCACCGCCCGCATGGAGGAGAACCTCCAGGCGGTGCAGCGTTTCCTTGCGGGCCGTCCCGAGGTGGGGCGCATCCATTGGGCGCGCAGTGCCGAGTACCGCGATTCCTTTGCGCGGGTGGCCCGCGGGCCTGGCTCCTCGGGTGGCCTGTTGTCCTTTGAGCTCAAGGTTCCCATGGAGGCCTTCCATGACCATGTGCGTCTTGCCAAGGGACCGAGCTTCGGCATGCGCGACTCCCTGCTGAGCCCCTTCATCTGGCTGGCGCATTACGACCTGGTGACCAGCCCCGAGGGCCGGGCCGAGCTCGCAGCCAACGGCATCGATCCCAATCTCATCCGCCTTTCCCTCGGCACGGAGCCGGTCGAGGCGCTCCTCGCCGAGCTGGCAGAGGCCCTGGATGCGGCAGCCGCTGTTGCTGCCACTGCCGCTGCCGGGATCGCGACCGTCACCGCCGCCACTGCCGTGACCGCGAGCGCCGCAGGTGCAGGCTCCACCTCGCATCCATGAGTTCCGCCCCTGAAAGCTTCACCCTGGCGATCAAGGCGCAGCCCGGTGCGCCGCGCAGCGAGGTGGTGGGCTGGCTGGGGGAGGCGGTGAAGGTCAAGGTGCAGGCGCCGCCCCTCGAGGGACGCGCCAATGAGGCCCTGCTCAAGTTCCTGGCGGAGGAGCTCGATCTTCCCCCGCGTTGCGTGAGCCTGGTCCGCGGGGATAGCTCACGTCAGAAGCTGGTGCGCATCATGGGCCTGGAGCGGACGGAGGCCTTGCGTCGGCTCGGCCTTTCGTGAGTGCCGAGTGCACTGCCTCCGCGAGATGGGAAAGTGACAGGGGCTTGGGGACGATGGTTTCGATCTGCGCCTCAAGGGCCTTGGCGTATTCGTCCTCGCCGAGGTAGCCGCTGGCCAGCACGACGGGCAAATCGGGGCGCAGCAGGCGGCAACGCTTGACCAGTTCCACGCCGTTGAAGGCGGGCATCGAGAGGTCGGTCACGAGCAGGTCGAAACTTCCCGGGTTTTCCGCAAAGGCCGCGGCTGCCTCGTTCGGGCTGGTGAAGCAGAGCGGCGTGTAGTTGAGGTGGTGGAGCATCGAGCCAGCGATGCGCACGATGGCCGCCTCGTCGTCGACGAAGAGCACGCGTTCGTTGGCGCCGCGCGGGAGCTCGTGGTGGTTCTCCGTGGCCTGGGTCGACGCGCTGGATTTTGCGAGGGGGAGGTGAAGGCGGAAGAGGGTGCCCTGTCCGGGCTGGCTGTACACGGTGAGCGCCCCCTGATGGGCCTGCACGATGCCGTGCACGACGGAGAGCCCCAAGCCCGTGCCCTCGCCGGGAGGCTTGGTGGTGAAGAAGGGTTCGAAGATGCGCTGCAACACATGTGCGGGCATGCCGCAACCCGAGTCCCGGACGGAGATGCGCAGGAAGCGCCCTTCGCGCAGCTGTGGGTGCACGGCGACCATCTCAGGTGTGATATCGACCATGTCCTCGGTCACCTCGAGCACGCCCCCGCGGTCCCTCATGGCGTGCAGGGCGTTGGTGCAGAGGTTCATGATCACCTGGTGCAGCTGGGTTCCGTCCGCCTCGATCTCCGGGGCCTCGGGCAGGGCGCGGTGGCGGATCTCGATGTTGGCGGGTGCCGTGGCGTGGATGAAGTTGATCGCCTCGGCCACAATGGGGGTGCAGCACAGGATCTCTCGCTTGCTGTCGGTGCGGCGGGAGAAGGTGAGGATCTGGCGCACCAGCTGCCGGGCGCGCTCCGCGCTTTGCAGCACCTCGTTGAGGTGCGGGGTGAGCTTTTCGTCCTGCGGGAGGTCGAGGCGAAGGAGTTCGGCGTTGCCGATGATGGCGGTCAGGATGTTGTTGAAATCGTGTGCGATGCCGCTGGCCAGGGTGCCGATGGCCTCGAGCTTCTGGGTCTGGCGGAGCTGCTGTTCGCTCTTCTGGAGCTGTTCGCGCGCGTGATGGGCCTCCGTGATGTCGTTGAGCTCCAGCAGATGGTCGCCATTGATTGCCGTGAGGGAGCCGTGCACCCAGCGGGTGTGTTCGGGGAAGGGGAGGTCGATTTCGAAGAGGGAGGACTGGCCGGACTGGAGGGCGCCCTGCAGGGCCTCGGAGAGGCGGGTGGCAACGGACTCGGGCAGGAGCCTGGCTAGGGGGACTTCGATGGGGGGCGTGTCCCCGAGGTCGAGGATGGCCCGGCCGGCGCGATTGATCTGGTGGAGGCGGAATTCCGGCGAGGGGCCGAGGAGCAGGAGCCCCTCGAGGGAGGATTCGAAAAGGCCGCGGTAGCGTTCCTCGCTCTTGCGCAGGTCCCTGGCCTGGCGGGCAATGGCCGACTTGAGGCTGCGCTGGCGGAGGACGGCCCAGATGCTGATGAGGAGCGCGATGCCGAGGCCGATCGAGACGGCGGCCATGATTTGCTCCTTGGTGTAACCGCGCCCATCGATCTGGCCGAACCACTTGAGGTAGATGCGCTCGAATTCGCCGTCGCGATGAAGGGCGGCCAGGCCTTCGTTAATGGGGTTTTGGAGGGCTTGGCGATCCCGCCGCATGGCATAGCTGTAGGCCACCTCGGAGTCAGGCAGGGGGACTCCGACGCGGTCGATGTTGACCAGTCCCAGGCGAACCGCCGTGGAGATGGCGGTCAGGCGCGTGGCGATCACGGCATCACCCATGCCGTCGTTGAGCTTGCGCAGGGACATCTCCACGGAGGGGGATTCCAGGATTAGGTGCTCCAGTCCCCTGGCTTTCAGGTAGGCGGCGCCGAGGCTGTTCCTGTGCACCATGATTTGGAGGCCCTTGAGGCTCTCGAGGTCCTCGGGCTTGCGGAAGCGCGTGTCTCCCTTGCGGTGGATGATCGTGTTGTGGAGAGTGAGGTAGGGTGTGCTGAAGTGATACAGGTTCTCGCGTTCCTTGGAGTAGGCCTGGGTTTGGAGGAGGTCCAGTTGGCCGCTCTCAAGCAGCTTGTTGATTTCCGGTGTCGTGCCCTGGATGCGCTTGAAACGAAGCCCGAGGGTCTTCTCAAGGGCCTTGGTGAGGTCGTTGGCGAAACCGTCGAGCTCGTCCTTTTCGTTGAGAAAGGAGTAGGGGTAGTTGTCGGTGTAGATTCCGAGGGTATAGACGCCGGTGGCAGGCGTTTCCTGGCCGGGCTCCTCGGCGTGTGCCTGCGCAGCGAAGGCAAGGAGAGCGGTCATCAACAGGCACAGGAGAGCCCCGAGGCAGGGGCCGCGGCCGTGGGTTGATATCCGTGGGGCACTCATGCTGGACTTGGATTGTCCTTGGGGGGCAGCGAGAACCTAGGGTCGGCCCGTTGGATTGCAAATGCCGAACGTGTTAAATCCAGCCGACGAGGGGCAGGGATCCCGGGCAGTGTCAGGGTCATACCTGTTCGTCTGGTGTCCATTGCCTATTCAGCCAATCGGGTTTTCTTCCGATGAGCAGGGGAACCCCGATCCATGTCCACGGTGCGAGCAGATATCCTGGTGGCGGCCAAGCGCGAGGTGCAGAACCTCGTGGCGGTGGGGCGCATCATGACGCCCAGGGAGGCCTGGCTGATGGCGGGGCATGTCAAGGAGCAACAGACCCTCTGGTCGGTGGCCCGGCGCATCGCGGGGCGTTACGACTGTTCGCCGGAGGAGCTCAACCGTTACCTCGAGCACCATTTCCCGCGTTTTGCGAACGCCACGCAGCATGTGGATTGGGAGGACATCAAGCGCGGCGATGCGTGCCTGGGCGACGGCGATTGAGATTCCTGCAACTTTCACGGGGGCGAGTGTGTGATGGGGATGTGGACGGCATGGTGCCGCCCCGAAACAGAACACCCATCATGAAACTCCGCAGTCTTCCCACCGCAGCCCTCTTCGCAGGCCTGCTGATCGCCTCTCCCTTCGCCCTCACCGCCTCCGCCGCCTCCGCGCAGGCCGCCTCGCCCATCGACCTGAGCACACTCAAGATTTCCGCGGAGGGCGCCGCCGAGACGGTCGAGGTCAACCTCAACGCCGCGCTCCTCTCCATCGCCGCGCGCATCACCGAGGGCCAGGATGCCGAGGTCTCGCAGCTCATCAAGGGGCTGCAGCAGGTGCAGGTGCGCGTGTTCAAGGGCGGCGAGAAGACCTCGGAGAACGTGCTCGCGCAGGTCGAGGCGGTCCGCGCCAAGCTCAACGGCATGGGCTGGCAGAAGGCTGTCAGCGTGCGCGACGCGAAGGGTGACAATGTCGACGTTCATGTGAACCTGCGCGGCGACGAGTCCATCGAGGGACTGGTGGTCACGGTGCTCAACGGCCGGGGAGAGATCGTCCTGGTGAACATTGTCGGCAGCATCCGCCCCGAGCAGATTTCCAAGCTGGGCACGCGCCTGGACATCGAGCCGCTGAGGAAGCTGAA
>JAHFTI010000082.1 GCA_023265535.1 Opitutaceae bacterium | reverse complement strand
GGGGCCCTGGAGGAGGCACTGGTTGAGGGTGGTGTGCACGGGCTTGTCGGTGGCAGGGGCCTGGATGCCATTGCCCAGGGAGACGACGAGGGAGCCGCGGAAGAACCAGGCCTTGCGGGCGCGCACGCCGTCGCGCTCGTAGTCCATGACTGCGGCGGAGGCGTTTCCGTCGCTGACGCCGCCGACCCAGCTGGTCCTCTGTCGGTCGTCGGGCTTGCCCGTGAGGGGAGGCTCGGGCTGCCAGGCAAGGGTGGTGCCCGGGATGTGGCGCCAGTCGAGCACCGGGAAGATGTCCGCGTACTCGTCGCCCTTGGAGTAGAGGAAGAGCGCGCCGTCGGCAAGGTAACGGCCGACGAGGTTTTCGGTGTTCACGGTCTCGACGCCGATGACGCGCGCCGAGTGCATCTTGAGGGTGGCGTAGAAGTCGGGCTGGCGGTGCAGGCCATAGTCGCTGCGCCAGTAGAAGCGGCTGCCGACAAGGTCGTTGGGGGCGCCGGCGGTGTTGCGGGTGACGAAGGCCGAGTAGCGGGCCGCTGAGCCGGGATCGGCCACGCGCATGTTCTCGAAGACCCTCTTGATGGCGCGGGCCTTGGCAGCGGGGGAGCCCGGCATGATCTGGCGGGCGCAGGCGCTGATGTCCATGGAGCCGCGCCAGCAGGTCCAGTCCATGCCCTCGAGCAGGTAGTTCCTGAAGTCGGCGAGCTGCTCGCGCGGGAGGGCGAAGCGGGTGTCGCGCAGGATGGTGACCCAGCGCGTGATCTCGACGGCGAAACCCAGGCCGTAGTTGCCGAACTGCTGCTGCGGACCGTGCTGGTGGAAGCTCCAGTCGGGCTGCATGCCTTCCTCGGGCATGACGGTGACCTCCGACCAGATGGTGGCGGCGGCCTTCTCAGCGAGGGCGGCGTCGCGCAGCAGGAGGGCCTTCATGAGCACGTTGCCCGCGAGCCACACCTTGTTCTGGCCGGTCATGCGGAAGCCGGAGCGCGCGAGGATGGTGCCTGTGATGAACTTGAAATCCTCGGCCGGCAGGTCCTTGCCCATGAGCAGGGCGTACTCGCCGAAGGACTGCGGGGCGCCGATCTCGTTGTACCACCAATTGGGGCACTTGAAGTCCTTTGCCCGCCAGAAGCTGCCCGCGGCGGCGCAGGCCTTGAGGAGCTGCTGGCGCTCCTCCGGAGTGACGTTGGCCTTCTGCAGCTGCACGGCCATGGCGACCATGCGCAGCACGTGCTCGAAGGGGCGCCAGCTGGAGCGCGAGGTGTCGGCGTAATTGACGGTGGCCCAGGAACCGTCGGGCTGGATTTCCCTGGCGAAGCGGAGCGCGCCGCTCACTTCGGGGCTGCCGGAATTGTGGCTGCGGGATTCGAGGTTCGAGGGGGCGCGACCGGGCGTGACCAGGAGGAACTCCTTGAACTGGAGTGTGGCGCGGTCGAGGTCAGCGGCATGCGTGTCGCCCTCGGCTCGGGTCGCGAAGGCGCAGGTCAGGCTCAACAGGGAGAGCAGGAGGTGGTGGAGTTTCATGGGGTGGGGTATCTGGCGGAAGCGTCCAAGGAATGACGTGTCGTGACCTGCACAGTTTCCACATTTGCACTCGGGAGTGCAGCCCTCTTTCGAGGGGGCTGTCAGGAGCTGCGGGCCTTGTCGCCGCCGAGCACGGCGTTGTGCACGAGGGGTCGGGCCCAGAAGCCGATGGCGATGATGTAGCCGAGGGTCACCAGCAGTGCGAGCAGCCCGTAGCGCAGGCCGAAAAGGTCGCCCAGCTTGCCGACGATCGGCGGGGTGAAGGCACCGCCCATGAGACCGGTGCACAGGATGCCTGCGAAGGGGCCGTGGTGGCTGTGCAGGGAGTTGAGTGCGAGGGAGAAGATGAGGGGCCACATGATGGCGAACCAGAAGCCGAGGCTGGGCAGGGCCAGGAGGGCCATTTCGCGGGAACCGAAGAGACCGACCACGAGGGTGGCCGCGGCGCCGAGGCCAAAGGCGCTGAGGATCCTGCGGGCGTCGAAGAGCTTCACGAGCAGCAGGCCTGCGAGGCAGCCCACCATCATGGAGCCCCAGAAGCGGGCGACGGCGGCGTGGCCGCCCTGCGCGGGGTCGATGCCGTGGTAGGACTTGAGGAACTGGGAGAGCCAGATGGCCACGCCCTGCTCGGTGCCCACGTAGCAGAAGATGCCCAGGAAGAAGAGCCAGACCACACGCTGTCGCAGGAGCCGGAGCAGGGTGTGGAGTGAGCCCACGGATTCCTCCTCCGACACCCTGAGTGCGGGCACGCGCAGCAGGGACACGAGGGCGACCATGAGCAGCGCGAGCGCGGCGAAGAGCCAGTACACCGAGACCCAGGGCAGCGCGGGCGGGACCAGCCGGGAGAGGAGGCGTATCAGGAAGTTGGGTACATCGCCTGGGCTGCCGAGCTGGAGGACGAGGTACGAGTACACGTAGGGCCCGAGGAAGGATGCGGCGCCGAAGGCGAGCTGGGAGAGGGTGCCGAAGAAGGCGTAGTGTTCCCGGCCGCCGGCGGCGCGCAGGAGGGGATTGGCGACGACCTGCAGGAGCGTGAAGCCGATGGCTATGGTGAAGAGGGAGGGCAGGGCGGCCGCGTAGCTGGCGCCGGTCGCGAAGAGCAGGGACCCGACCAGTGCGAGCCCGAAGCCGGCGAGGATGACGCGCTTGGGGCCGAAGTGCTGGACGAGCACGCCCGCCGGGATGGACATGATGCCGTAGGCGATGAAGAAGGCGAAGGCCATGAGTCCCGCCGTGAACCCGGTCAGCTGGAACGACTCCTTGATGTTCGGCATCAGGGGATCGAGGATATTGGTCACCAGTGAGATCATCGCGAAGATGAGCATCACGAGGGCGACCATGGGGTAATTGGGTTTCATGCGGGGATGGGGGCGCCGGCGGGGGGCGTGGCGTTGCTTGGCTCAACTCACAGGCACGCCGGCGGTCGGGGAAGGAGGGTGAACCTCATTCCAATTGGATGATGCCCCGTTTGATCGCGAGCAGAATGGCCTGGGTGCGGTCCGAAACCCCGAGCTTCAGGAGGATGCTGGTCAGGTGCACCTTGACCGTGCCCTCCACAATATGCAGGGACGCCGCAATTTCCTTGTTGCTCTGCCCCTTGGCCACGAGCCTGAGCACCTCCAACTCCCGCTCCGAGAGCTGGGAAAGGACCCGGTTGGTCATGCGCACGGAGATGCCCGGAGGCGCGTACTGCTCGCCCCTGTGCACGCAGCGGATCGCCTCAAGCAGGCTTTCCAGGGGCATCTCCTTCACCACAAAGCCGCTGGCCCCCGCCTTGAAGGCCATCAAGACCTCCTCGCCGCTGGCGTAGTTGCTGAAGACAAGGATGCGCACGTCCTCGAATTCGCGCCTCAGGGCCACGATGGTCTCGATGCCGTTGAGCTTGGGCATCCGCAGGTCCATGACCACCACGTCGGGCCGGAGACGCCGGTAGGCGTCGATGGCCTCAAGCCCGTTTCCGGCCTCGGCGACGACCTCGATGTCGGGCTCGCCGCTGGTGGCGGTGACGAGGCCCATGCGCATGACCACGTGGTCGTCTGCGAGAAGGATGCGGATCTTTTCCATGGTATCAAAGGGTGGGGTGGTCCCTCGCCGGGGAGTCCATGCCGAGAACGGCCTCGACAAGCGTGCCAGCCCCCGGGGTGCTTTCAATGCGGAGCTGGGCGTTGATCTTCTCGGCGCGGGCCTTCAGGCCACGCAGCCCGAAGTGGCCGCTTCCCGTGTTTTCGACCAGGGCGGGATCGAAGCCCTTGCCATCATCGCGGATGCTCAGGCGGAGGCCGCCAGGCATGCGCTCGAGCCGCACGGTTATCCTGCCAGCCTGTCCATGCCTGACTGCGTTGGTGATGGCTTCCTGCGCGATGCGGAGAAGATGGTGGCGGACCGACTGCGAGAGCTGGTCCTGTTCGGAGTCCGCCTCGACGGTGATGACGGGCGAGCCGGTGCCAATGAAGCCGGCCAGGCTCCCCAGGGCCTTGCCCAGGTTGTCGTCGCTGAGCAGGGGCGACTCCAGGTTCCAGACCGCGTGCTGCACCTCCTGTCGCGTGAAGGCCACCATGTTGCGCACCACTCCCAGCCTTGCCCGCACCGCGGGGTCGATGTTGCCCTGCCTCAAGGTGCCGTCGAGCTGGAGGATCAGTCCGCTGAGCCCTTGTTGCACGCTGTCGTGAATCTCCCCCGCGAGGCGCTGGCGTTCCTCAAGTGTCGCGGCGTTGCGCGTCTTGGCCTCGAGTTGAGCCATGGTCGACTTCAGCTCCGCCGTGCGCACCTGGACGAGTTTCTCGAGAGCGCTGTTGCGCAGGACAGTCCTGCGGATGAGCCAGCGATGCATTCCAATGGCGGCGGCGCAGAGCCCGAGCAGGTAGCCGACCCACGCGGCGGCGCTGCGGTACCACGGCGCCTCTATCACCAGGGTGATGGCGAGCGGCTGCCCTGCCTGGCGGCTGGGGGGAGCGAGGCGAACCTCAAGCTGGTAGGTTCCCTCGCGCAGCTCAGCGAGCGTGAGTGTCGAGTCCGCGCCGATAGGGGACCATTCCCCTGAGGGCCGCTGCAGGCGGTATTCATAGCGGGGCGTGCGCAGGGAACCACTCGAGCCGGAAAGGAACCGCAGCAAGAGGCTGTTGCTGCCATAGGGCAGGCGGAGCGTCGTCCCAGGTCCCGCCCCCTGCCACGAATCCCTGCCGAGGTCCAGGCGTGCGCCGCTGCGCATGTCGTGGATCGAAGCCAGCACGGGAGAGCTGGCCGGTGGAGGCGGCCTGAGGAGCGAGGGGGTCAGGTGGTAGAGCGATTGTGCCGTGGACAACCAGACGGTTCCGTTGCCGGGCAACTGGACCGTCGGGAATCTGTCCTGGAGATCATCCAGGTAGCAGGAGTCGAGCACATGGGTCCCGCCTTGGGGAAGGTAGCGGTAAACGCCCCGTTCATGGGATGCCCACAGCGTTCCGGAGGGGTCCTCCCTGAGGCGGGTGATGTGGTGGGGCGCGGATTCAATGAGGGCCTGCAGCGCGTCGGCCCGGCAGAAGTCCCCGGTCGCCTCGTCGAAGAAGAGGCGTTCGCGGAGTGAGCCGCTGAGAACGACAATGCCGCCCACCACGCTGACATTGACCCAGCTCCGGTCGCCCAGAGGGAGATTGTCGAAGATCCTTGTCTGAAGCTGTTCCCCTGAGACGGAGATCCTCAGGGCCCTGTTGGCGCCCAGCTCCACCCAGGCAGAATTGCCTGCCGCCTGCACGACGTTGGGGTAGCCCGCCCCGGGGACACGGGCGGCCACCTCGTTCCACCTGCCCTCGCGAAATTCGATCAGCGCGATGGATCCCTCGCCGATGACATAGCACCTGCCCGAGCCCGTCATGACGAGGCGGCTGGCGTTGATGTCATCCAGGACGCGCTGAAACCCCGAGGTCCCGTCCCTCGCCCAGACTCCCTCGTTGTTGGCCAGCAGCAGTTGTTCGCCGAACACCGCTATGCCCCAGGTTCCGCTGCGCGGCTGCTCCGGGAAAAGCTGGTAGGGACCGGGTGAACCATCTGGAAGGGTGGTGCGCGCGTAGAGACGGCCGCTGGAGGCGATCAGGGGCCGCCCCCTCCAGTACTGGACCTGCGGCCAGAACACCGGGAGGCCCAGGCGCTGGTCCACCAGTCCGAGGGGGCTCCCGTGGAGGAGCCTCGTGACGCCCGTCTCGGTCGCCAGCCAGCAGGAGCCGTCCCCCTGTGTAATCACATTTCGGATACGATGGTAGTCGGGCGAGGTCAGAGCCCTGGCCACCTTCCCCCCGGGCGTGAGCAGGAACAGGCCGCGCCCGCTGACGGCGAGCGCGAAATGCGCGGGGTCGACCCTCTGCAGGTCCGTGATCTTGGTCTTGATGCCCGACTCCAGCTCGTTTGCCCATGGGCGCATTTCCCGCCCGTCGAAGACATAGAGGTTCCGGGCGGTCGAGGAGAGGAGCACGGAGCCTTCGTCCAGGGTGGTCACGTTGTCGACCACGACATGGCGGGGGTCGGTGCCCTGCCAGTCCGAGAGCCTCGCGCCCCCGACATCGATCCTTGCGAGCCTGAACCCGTGGGCGCTCACATAGAGCTCCCCCTTGAGCTCGAAGATCCTGGAGATTCCCGGGCGTTCGAAAAACTGGTGGGTGCGGGTGAGCCGGTCCCAACGCACCACTCCGTTCCAGTTTGCGAAGTACACGGCGTCGTGAGTGGGGAGAACCTGCGTGAAGGAGGTGAGCCGGACCCAGTCGGGGGCGTTCCCGGGGGTGAGGCGGTGCTGCTCCATGAGGCCCGTGCGGGACGGTCTCAGCTCCCCCCAGGCGCCAAGCGCGCCGAAGAACATGCGCCCGGTGTCGTCCGCGGCGACCTCCTGCATCCGATCCGGCGTCTTCCCGGGTGCGATGAGGTCCAGCCAGACGTTGTCATTGAGGACGACATAGGCATCCTCGTCGATCACCGCGAGCCGTCCAAGGGCATCGAAGCCGATATGCGCATTGCGGGTGATGTTCCCGATCTCGTCATAGGAGTAAAAGCGGGACGGGGGCAGCCCTTCGGGGCGCTCGGTCGGGGCGACCTGCGCCTCCGCGGCGGCAAGCCGTGCGGGGAGCAGGCCGAGGACGAGAAGCAGCGCCAACACGAGGGAGCCGATAATGCGGTGGCATGGGGCCTGTGGGGATGCAGGTGCAAGGCTGGCGTGACGGGGAAAGCCTGGACGCATTTCTTCCCGGCGACGCTGCGGGGCGCCCCCTGGGGTGTAAAGCGGTTTTGGAGCAGCGCGGAGCGCTCAGGGGCGGCCCCTATGACTTAGGTCAAGTCCAAGTCTATACCACCACCTGTTTGAAGTGCCCCGCCCGGCTTGGTGTGTTGCCGCGGCGACCGTGTCACCCCGATGGCCGGCCGCCCCTGATGACCGTCCCCACCCCGGGCCTTGTCCCCCGCCCGGGCCAGCCAGAACCCCATTGAAACCCTCCCCCATGAGAACGACACACGCCCCGCTCCTTCCCACCATTGCAGTGATCCTGATGACTGCCGCTCCCCTGGCGGCCTTTGCACAGCAATCCCCCTCAGCCGCTGCGGGTGCCCAGCCCGTTGCAAGGGTGCCTTCCGAGAAGGAGAGCTCCGGTGACGACGCGAGGTCTGATGCGATTCTCCTGAGTCCCTTTGAGGTGACCGCCCAATCCGATGTCGGCTACCAGGCCGCCGAGACGCTCGCGGGCAACCGCATGCGCACCGACCTCCGCGACATCGGCTCGGCCATCACCGTCGCCAACGAGGCCTTCCTGCGCGACATCGGTGCGACCAACAGTGAAGGCCTCCTCCAGTACCTGCCGAGCACCGAGGTGGGTGGCGGCAACGGCAATTTCCTCGTGGGCACGAGTGTCGGTGACGCCGGCGTGCTCGATGACACCAGCGCGCGCATGAAGCCTCAGGGCAACACCCGCGTGCGTGGCCTCGACAGCGCCGACAACACGCGCGACTTCTTCCTGACGGACATCCCCTGGGACGGCTACAACACCTCGCGCATCGACATCCAGCGCGGCGCCAACTCGATCCTCTTCGGCAACGGCAGCGGCGCAGGCATCATCAATGGCACCGCTGATCCGGCCATCATCGGCAAGAACTCCGCGACTTTCAACACGAAGGTCGGCATCTACGGAAGCATCCGTGGTTCGCTCAACATGAACACGGACCTGGTCCCGGGACAGGTGGCCCTGCGCGTCGCGGCGCTGACCGACGAGAAGAAGTACCAGCAGAAGCCCGCCTTCAACCACGACGAGCGCTACTATGTGGCCCTGCGCATCGATCCGCGCATCTTTTCGAAGGGGTCCGCCCGGACCTCCCTCAAGTTCAACTTTGAGAATGGCAACATCGATGCGAACCGTCCGCGCCTCAACACCATCAACGATGCCATCAGTCCCTGGTTCCTGAATACGGCGGTGGAGCTGCGCTCACCCACGTCCCTGGGCCGGCCCTCCGGACAGGATGACACCCTGCTGGGTGTGATGAAGCCCATGCTCAGCCATGCCGGCTACGATCCCTTTGTCACCGGCATCAACACCGCCTCGCTCTTCACCGCCAATCCCACGCGCATGGACATCGGCGCACGCCAGGCCTGGAGCGCCACCAATCCCAATGCGGAGGCCTGGCTTGGTGCGCAGGTTCGCCTCACGGATCAGGGTGGATCCACGCTGGGGCCCAGCATCGACGGCAGCGGCAATCCCTACTGGATGGCGGTCTATGCCGATCCCGCCTCCTCGCAGCTGAGCAACTACATCTATCCTGCCGTGACCAACTACTATGCGGTCAGCGGCACCACGGGCCTGGTGGACAACAGCACCATCAACGGTTTTCGCGGACCGGATATGACGGGCATGCTGCGCCTCGACCAGTACGCCTCCCGCGGCATCGGTTCCTTCCTCTATGCACTTCAGGGCGTGTGGCGTTCGGGCACGGTTACCGACCCCACGGTCTTCGACTACTACAACAAGCTGCTCGACGGCCCCAACAAGTCCGAGCGTTCCAAGTTTCATGTCTTCAACGCCACGCTGGACCAGACCTTCCTGAATGACCGTGTCGGCTTCCAGCTGGCCTTCGACCAGCAGACCTACTCGGACTACAGGATGTCGAACCTGGCCAGCCCGACGCTGCGCCTCGACATCTACCGCTACCTGCCGGTCGCCACGGTCAACGCCACGAGCGGCCTTCTCGAGCCGGTGCTCAATCCCAACTTCGGGCGGCCCTACGTGATCAGCAAGCCTTCCGCGGCTCGAAGCAAGAGCGACCGCGACGTGGTGCGCTTCACCCCCTTCGTTTCCCTGGATGCCAAGGACATCCTTCCCAGCCATGGAAGGCTCGCCGGCATCCTGGGCAAGCACACGCTCACCGGGCTCTACGAGCAGTCGCGCTATGAGCGCGTGGGCAGCAGCTGGATTCCGTACACCGTCGCGCAGGCCCAATCCGAGGCGATCTTTGGTCCGAACTGGGAGGTCAACAGCACCCGCCGCTCGGTCGGCACGGTGAACTACCTGGGAGGGTCTCTGGCCGCGGCCCCGACGCTTTCTGGCTCGAACCTGTCGGCGATCACGGCCGTGCAGCGCCCCGGGCTCGATGCCCAGGAGGGTGCCCCCAACGCCTGGTATTTCAACAGCAACTACACCTCGGCGCTCGATCCCCTGGCCTCCTACACGCCGGCGGCCCTGGGCCTGGCTCCGAACGCAATCGGAGGCAGCGCCATCCGCCAGGCGGAGAATCCCCTCAATTATGCCGCCTGGGGAAGCTCCCCTCGCACGCTGCTCGTGGACAACGCGATGGACCTGGGCGAAACCGCGCTGACCACCAGCGCCACGCAGGTGAAAAACAAGGTCACCTCGATGGCGTTCGTGGACCAATGGAAGCTGCTGAACAACCATCTCGTGATCACTGCGGGCATGCGTCGTGACAAGGTGGAGACCTATTATCCGGGCGATCCCTCAAAGCCCGCCACGGATGCCTCCCGCACGGGCAACCGCACCGTGCTGACCGGCACCACCGGCCTGGTCGATTGGTCGGCTCCCTTCAGCTACGCCTCCTCCCCGACCTATTCCTTCACCAGCAAGTGGATGAAGACCTATGGCGCCGTGCTGCACCTGCCGTCAGCCGTCACCAGGCGCACCCCCTTCGGCGTGCGGACCAGCCTGGTGTTCAACAGCTCGGAGAATTTCAGGCCTGAGAACCGCAATGATCCGATCACGGGTGCCAGCATCGAGCCCCCCATCGGGCGCACCCGCGAGATGGGCGTGGTGTTCTCGACTGCCAACAACCGCGCCTCGCTCAAGATCAACTGGTACCAGACCAAGGTGCGCAACGCCACCCTGCCCGACAACGGCGTGATCGGCTTCAGTGCGGACGAGGTCGTGCAGGGCCTGCGTTCGGCGATGATTGTGCTCTACTCGCAGGATGTGAACAACGGCACGAACCTTTCCGGGGGCAATCCGACCCTGTCCGTCAACAACCCGAGCTCGGTGCTCCGGGGCTTCATGTACCGGCCGACCGCCCAGTCCTCCACGTCGAGCACGAACCTCGATCCGGCCTCCACGCACTGGTATCCCTGGCAACCCAGCAATCCCGCCTCCACCGCCGGCTGGACCCTGCAGGAATGGAAGAATGCCGAGGACCATGCCGTGGCCGCCGCGCAGGCGTTCCTCGGCTCGCTGTCGTCACCCATGGCCCAGCAGTTCCTCAAGACCTGGCAGATCGACCCCAAGTCCTTCTCGTCGACCACCAACAACACCTACGGGATCACCTCGATCACGCCCGGTGGCGTGCGTGTCACCGGAGACACCGAATCGAAGGGCACCGAGGTGGAGCTGTTCCTCAGCCCGACGAGGAACTGGGACATCACGCTGAACTTCGCGAAGACCTTCGCCACGCGCCGCAACCTGGCGGGCAATGTGTCGCAATGGATCCAGGACCGCTGGGCACTGTACAACGCGGCGTACACGGGTGCGGAGGGCGGCCTCCTCGCCGGTTCCCTGCGCTGGTTCAGCCACGGGCAGGGCAGCGTGAACGCGGCCAACGCCCGGTATGGAAGAAATGGATACAGGTTCTACAGCGAGTTCAACTCGAAGGAGGGCGTGAATGTCGCCGAGATGCGCCCCTACCGTGCCAACGTCGTCACGAGCTACAAGTTCACGCGTGGCTGGGTGAAGGGCGCCTTTGCGGGCGCCTCCTTCCGCTGGGAGGACCGCAGCATCATCGGCTACGGCGTGACGGAGACGGACCCGGAGCTGTTCCTGACGACCTCGTCGGGGGTGCAGTCGGCTCGCGCCGCAGTGGGCCGACTCGACGTGAACAAGCCCTTCTACGGCAAGGCCGAGGGGCACCTTGGCCTCTGGGTGGGCTACAACCGCAGGAACCTCTTCAAGAAGGTGGACTGGCGCACGCAGTTCAGCCTCTCGAATGTGGGTGAGAGCACGAAGCTCGTCGCCGTGACGGTCAATCCCGACGGTTCCGGCGCCGCCTACCGCATCGCCCAGGGCATGGGCTGGGAGTGGTCGAACACCTTCAAGTTCTGATCCTTTGCCGGCCTCCCGATTCCGCCCTCCAACCCGCGCCACCGATGTCCATGTCCCGAGCCCTGCGGCTCATCGCCCTCTGGCTTGTATCCTTTTCCTGGCTACACGCCTTCCCGGGCGAGGCGCAGCGGGTCTGTTTTGAGGAGGCCGACGACACCTTTCCCATCCTTCGCGAGAAAAGCGCCACCCCGATATT
>JAHFTI010000570.1 GCA_023265535.1 Opitutaceae bacterium | reverse complement strand
GTCTCTTCGGCTCCGAGATCCAGTCCGCCGCCAACACCCTCGTCATGGCTGGTGCCAAGCGCATCCTGGGTGTGGCGGGTGCCGAGTTCGCCCACCCCCGTTATTGCAGCGATGTCCAGGCCATCGAGGCCCTGGGCAAGGCCTCCGGCGCCACCCTCATCCTGGCCGCCGGCTCCTCGCGCATGAACCGTGTGCTCTCCGGCGCCACCCAGCGCCTGGGCGGCCGCATCGACACCCATGCCACCGGCATCGTCGCCAGCGGCGACAAGCCCGCCGTCACGCGCTGGTATTACCGCCAGCGCATGGTGGCGGTGCTCACCCGCACGCAGCGTCCCTGGGTCGTCGCCCTCGAGTCCGGCTGCGCCACCGCCTGGTCCGGCTCCATCGGAACCGCCACGGTCGAGCTTGTTCCCGTCGCCCTGGGCGCCGCGCAGCAGCGCACCACGGTCACAGGCATCCAGGCCCCGGCGGCCGATGCACAGACCATCCGTCCCGATGCGAAGGTGCTCTTCGTCGCCGGTGCCGGCTGGACCAAGAAGCAGGCCGATGGCCAGGCCCACGCGGTCGAGGCGGAGCAGCTCATCCTGGGCTTCCTCAACGCCACCAAGGCCTCCCTCGGCAGCACCAAGTCGCTCGTCGACCTGAGCGGCGAGGGGCAGCAGGTGCTCGGTTTCATGAGCCACCTCAACCAGGTCGGCCAGACCGGTTCCACGCCGCGCCATCCCAAGGGCCTGGCCACCTGTTGCCACGGCGAGGAGCCGCACACGGTGGGCTGGCGTTTCATCAACGAGCGCCGCGCCATCAACATGAACGCGAATTGCAGCTGGGCGCAGGGCAAGGCCGACGTGCTCTATGTGGCCGACTGCTTCACGGTCATGCGCAAGGTCAACGAACTGCTCGCTGCACGCTGAGTTGTAGTGACATTTTCCCTACAAGGGCCGCCTTTCACCGGGCGGCCTTTGTCTTGCCTCCGTGCCCATTTTTTTTTGGGGGGGGAGGGCATGGCTCCACCGTAGGTCGCCTTCGCCGGCCTTGGTCACTTGTGGTGTCATATTGTTATTCAATGCAAGTATATGCATGATTCCTGCGTCCGGATGCGACCTGGTCCGTCTGCATCAGTGAATCCAAACCACACATGAAAACACTTGAACAGGACCAGGTGCGCCAGCAGGTGCGCGAACACTATTCCAGGATCGCAGTGCAGGACGGGCAGGCTTCCTCCTGCTGCGGTGGCGGCGGAGGGCAGGCGGGTGGCTGTTGCTCGCCCGGGACGGCCGACGCCGCCGCCACAAGCTCCGCCATGATGGGCTATTCCGCCCGGGAACTGCAGTCGGTCCCCGGCGGCTCCAACCTCGGGCTGGGCTGCGGCAATCCGCTCGCCATCGCCTCCATCAGGCCCGGCGAAACCGTGCTCGATTTGGGCAGCGGCGCGGGCTTCGACGCCTTCCTGGCCGCACGCGAGCTGAAGGGGACCGGCCAGGTCATCGGCGTCGACATGACGCCGGAGATGGTCAGCAAGGCCCGTCGCAATGCGGTGCGCTCGGGCTACACGAACGTCGAGTTTCGCCTGGGCGAGATCGAGGCCCTGCCCGTGGCTGACGCCTCCGTGGACCTCATCCTCTCCAATTGCGTGATCAACCTCTCCCCCGACAAGGCCCGCGTCTTCCGCGAGGCCCACCGGGTGCTCAGGAGCGGGGGGCGCCTGGCGATCTCCGACGTGGTGGCCTTCGCCCCCCTGCCGGCGGCCTGGCGCGAGGATGCCGAGAGCCTGTCGTCCTGTATTGGTGGCGCGGATACACGGGAGGCCCTTGCCTCCTGGCTGGGCGAGGCCGGCTTTGTCGACATCTCCATCACGCCGAAGCTCGAGTCGCGCGAGTTCATCCAGGGCTGGAGTCCCGACAAGAATCTCGCCGACTTCATCGTGTCGGCCATCATCGAGGCCCGCAAGAGATGAGCCCGCAACAGCCCACAGCCGTCCCCCCAGCAGTGTCCCCCTCGGATGGGTTCGAGGCGGGCGTCCTCGAGTTCGCCGGCAAGCTGCGCGCCTTCGTGCGCCGCCGCGTCTCCAACCCCGAGGACGCCGAGGACCTCTCGCAGGAGGTCATGATGAAGGTGTTCCGGAGCCGCGACTCCCTGCGCGATCCCTCGAAGTTGGAATCCTGGCTTTACCAGGTGGCGCGCGGCGCCCTCATCGACTATTATCGTCGCAAGCGGCCGAGCGAACCCGTGCCCGAGGGGCTCAGTGCCGAGGAGCACAGCTTTGATGAGATTGGAGCTGTGCTGGGCCGTTCTGCGCGCCGGTTCCTACAGACCCTGCCGGACCTGTACCGGACGCCCCTGGAGCTGGCCGAATTGCAGGGCCTCTCCATCGCCGAGATCGCCGCCCGCCTCAAGCTGGGGCAGTCCGCAGTCAAGTCCAGGCTCCAGCGCGGCAGGGTGCTGCTGCGTGACAAGATGCTGGCGTGCTGCCAGTTTGAATACGACCCGAACGGGAAGGTGATCGACTACCACCAGCGCGGTCCCTGTGCCTGCAAGTCCGAGTGCGGCGGCCCTGTCGCCCAGGTCCAAGCCTCGACCGTTGCCGGCCGGACCCTTCCTCCGTTGCACTATGAACTGGGCAGGGAACAGGACGCGCAGGCCATACTGGGCCTGCTGCGGGGCAATGGACTTCCCACGGAGGACCTAAACTCCGAGAAGCTGCTCAATTTTGTGACGGCTCGTTCCTCGGGGCGTCTTCTCGGCTGCGCGGGTGTGGAGCCGCACGGAGCAGTCGGACTGCTGCGCTCCGTTGCGGTGTGTCCAGGCCTTCAGGGGCTTGGCCTGGGGGCGGAGCTGGTGGTTCGAGCCGAGCAACTTGCTGTTCAGTTGGGACTAGCTGAGCTTTGGCTCCTGACCACCACCGCACCCGGGTTTTTCGCCCGACGTGGCTACTCGCAGACCGACCGGTCCGAGGTTCCGGCCGGGGTCCGAGGAAGCAGCGAGTTCCGCACCGTTTGTCCAGCCTCGGCCATTGTGATGCGCAAGGTGCTTGCCTGAGCCTCCGCCTTTACAGTCTTTTCGCAAT